>JADGQH010000149.1 GCA_017881985.1 Chloroflexota bacterium
GGCCTGGCGGCGGGGTGCGAACGTGCGCGGCCAGGTGACGGTCATGCTGGAGCCGCCGGCAGGTGAGCTCCCGATCTTCCAGTGGCCCTTCGTTGCCCGGACGATCGCGTCGGCGATGGCGAGCCCAAGGCCGGCGCCGCTCCCCTGGTCCGTGGCCCGGTGAAACCGGTCGAACGCGCGCGCGCGTGCCTCCGGCGGGATGCCGGGCCCGGAGTCGTCGACGGTCAGCCGGACGCGGCTCCCCTCGTCGCCGACGGACACCCGCACGGTCCCGCCCTCGGGCGAGTACTTGCACGCATTGTCGAGGAGGACCCCGACCAGCCGATCGAGCCATTCGGGCGGGGCCGTCACGACTTCCTTGCCCGGCCCTGCGTCGACCGTGAGCGACAGCGCGCGTGCCTCCGCCACCGCCCGGAATCGCTCCACGGCCTGGGCGGCGAGCAGGCCGAGATCGACCGGCTCCGACTGCGGCGCTCCCCCGAGCGCGTCGAAGCGGGCGAGCCAGAGCATGTCGTCGAGGAGGCGCCGCATCCGCCGCGTCTCTCCGTCGAGCCGCTGGAAGGTGGCGCGATACCAGCCCACGTCGCGGTCACGCGACAGCGCGAGGCTCGTGTTCGCCTCGATGACCGACAGCGGGGTGCGCAGCTCGTGCGACGCATCCGCGGTGAACTCGAGCTGCCTTCGGCGCGCGAGCTCGATGGGGGCAGCCACCCGACGGCCGATCGCGACCGCACCGAGGAAGACCGCGATGAGCAGGAGCGGGCCGATGACGAGCTCCGAGACGATGAGGTTCCCCTGCGCCTGGGAGACCGACTCGGTGGTCTGCCCGACGACGACGAACGTGTCGCCCGCCGGCGCGCCCGCGATGCGGACCGACGCGCTGCCGATCGCGACCGTCACGGGACCGCGGACGCCGTGGTAGGCGGCCGGCAGGACCGCGTCGGGCCGGTTGCAGGTGACGCTCCCATCCGGATGCTGGGTCCACACGATCACCGGCGCCCCGAACGGCACCCGGGGCGGAGGGGCGTCGAACCCACCCCCTCCGGGCGGGCGACCGACATCGCCGCGGGAGATCTGGGCCAGCGTGCTCGAGAGGTTCTCGTCGATCTGGGCCGTCAGGTTGCGCGTGGCGAGGAGCACCACCGCGAGGGCGACCGCCAGGTACGCGATGGCGACGATCGACGTCGCAGCGAGGGCGACCCGGATGGAGGTTCGCCGGACCTGGGGCAGCGGGGCCGCGGTCACGCTTCGTCCAGCCGATACCCGGCGCCCCGCACGGTCACGATCCGGATACCCGCGGCAGGGATCTTCGCGCGCAGCCGGCTCATCTGGACGTCGATGGCGTTCGAGCCGAGGGGGTCGGTCTCGTCGCGCCAGCCGTGCTCCGCGATGGCCTTGCGGTCGACAACTGCGGGCGACCGACGCATGAGCAGCTCGAGGATGTTGTACTCGGTGACCGTCAGGGCAAGCGGGCGTCCATCCGCCGCGGCCTCGCGGGTGACCGGGTCGAGCGTGACGCGCCCGCGGGCGATCACGGGCGCGTCGACGCCCCGGGGCCGGCGCTGCAGCGCCCGGATCCGGGCCAGCAGTTCGCCGAAGTCGAAGGGCTTGACCAGGTAGTCGTCTGCCCCGGCGTCGAGGCCCTGGATCCGATCCGGAGGCGCATCGCGAGCGGTGAGCATCAGAAGCGCGGTGGGTCGGTCGTGGCGACGCGCCCAGCGCACCACGTCGATGCCCGACGCGCCCGGCATCCGCCAGTCGATGATCGCGACGTCGTATTCGTAGAACTTCAGCTGATCGATGGCGTCGTCGCCGCGATCGACGGCGTCGACACGGTAGCCGTTGTCCTCGAGCCCGAGGACGAGGACTTCGCGGAGCGACCGGTCATCCTCCGCGACGAGGATCCTCATCGCCCGCCCGCTCCCGCCGGTGTCGGGACCGCGGCCGCCCCGTGCGTCGTCGACGTGTGCCGGAGGCGAAGCGCGAGGACCGGGCACACGTCCACGGCACGTCGCGCATGGTCGAGCAGGCGGTCCGGGATCGGGCCGCGGGTGATGATCGGGTATCCCCAGTCGTCGAGCGCGATCAGCTCCGGCAGGAGCTCGGCGCACATGCCGTGGCCATCGCAGCGGATCGGGTCCAGGCGCAGGATCTCGGCCATCTCACGCCGCCGCGGCGTGTGTGACCGAGCACCGGCCCCGCGCCTGGTGCCGGGCGAACTCGTCGGCGAACACCGCACGCGCGCTGCGCAGCAGGCCGATGGCCCCATCGGGATGGTGGCAGGCGCCGCGTCCCTGGACCTGGCCCGCCCACCGGTCGATTCGCTCCAGGTCGTCATCGGCCGCGGCGCCGGTCGCGAGCCGCCGGCTCGCTTCTGCGATGGCCGCGAGGCCGAACACGCAGGGGCCGCATTGCGCGGCGCTCTCGCCAGCCATGAACGTCATGATCTCCGCGGTCGCACGAACTCCGCACGTGTCGGGCCCTGCGAACGATACGACACCGCATCCGAAGCCGAGCCCGCCCGCAGCCCGGTCGGCGGGGTCGAGCGGCCGGTCCCGGACCTCGTCGAGCGACGCCCAACCCCCGAAGTAGCCGCCGACCAGGACGGCGCTCGTGCCATCGGCCGCGGTCCCGGCGAGCGCCGCGATCTCGGCGATCGTCAGGCCGTACTCGATCTCGCGAACACCGGGCCGCGGGACGGCGCCGCTCACGGTCACCAGCGCGGTTCCCGGCGTCCGGCCCCGGCCCGCGGAGCGGTACCACGCGTCGCCGTGCCGGGCGATGAGCGCCGCGTACGCGAGACTCTCCACGTTCTGGACGAGCGTCGGCCGGCCCCCGACGCCGACCTCGTGCGGGCGCCGGTCGAGGAACGTCGGCCGGGCGTCGCCCCTGTTGAGGAAGTGGACCACGGCGGTCGCCTCGCCGGCCACGTAGCCGACCGGCGCGGCAACGAGTCGCACGCGCCCGCGGAGCTCGGGCTCGCGCTCGCCGAGCGCCCGGCCCAGGACCCGATGCGCGTCGCGGTGCTCGCTGCCGACGTAGAGGACGATGTCGGTCGCGCCCACGGCGTCAGCCGCGACGAGGGCGCCGTCGAGCACGAGGTGCGGGCGGTTCACCATGAGGACGCGATCCTTCGCGCTGCGTGGCTCGCCCTCGGCGCCGTTGACCACCACGACCGCGTCACCCTGCGAGCGCTCGGCAACGGCACGCCACTTGCGCCCGACCGGAAACGCGGCACCGCCGCGACCGAGGAGGCCGCTCGCCTCGAGGATGGGAATGATCTCCCGGCGATCACCGACGGGCGGCAAGCTGCCGAGCCGCGTCCGGTGCGCCTCGAACTGCTCGGGGCCGGCCGCGGACGGCGGCCCGGCGAGCAGGCGCATGGTTGCGGGCGTCGTGGTCATCGAAGCGCTCCGGGCTTCTCGAACGTGCCGCGGCCGAGGGAAGCCACAACTGCGGGAAGGTCGGCGCTCCGACGCCCCGCCAGGAGCCGCCACGCGACGGCCGTCGCGACAATGCCGAGGCAGGCCGCATCGACGCCGAGCATCCACGGCGCAGACGCATCGCTGCCGGTCCCGATGCCGTGCGCGAGGGCGATCGGCCAGGAGGCGTAGGCAGTCCAGTGGATCGCCCGCCACGCGCGGGGACCGATCCGGGCCCGGAGCAGGCTCGTCGCGACAACGGCGAGGAGCAGGTCGAGCGAGACGACGCCGAGGCCCAGCCAGAGCGGCCGGTAGGACGACGCGAAGGGCACGAGCGCGGAGATCCAGCCGAGCGACGTGAACGGGTCGATGACCGCCGTGACGACGTGGAGCGCGAGGAACACAACGGACAGGAGCGCGATGCTCCGATGCACCTCGGCAGTGAGGAAGCGCGGCCAGTGGCGCGCCTGCCAACGCACGCTCGCCATGACGCCCAGGCCGACGACGGCCGTGAACAGGAGCAGCGACACGACGCCGGCTCCCCGGGTTGCGAACCACAGGATCTGCGTGCTCATGACGCCTCCTCCTCGGACGGGGCCGGCCAGCCGGCGACGCGTCGAGCGACGCCGGCCGTCGATACGAGCCGGGCGGGGATCCCGCGGCCGGCGAGCCAGCCCGGGCCGTCCGTGCCCTTGACGATCGCCGCGGTCGCGGCGGTGTTGGCCTCCACGCAGGTCGGTGCGGCCGCGCTCACGGTCCGCCACGGGCTCGCCACGGGCAGCCCGGTGGCCGGGTCGACCAGGTGGTGAAGCGTTGCCCCGCCGCGCATCCAGCGTCGCACCGTCGTGCTCGACGTCGCGAGCGCGCCCGCATGGAGCGCCACGACCTCGCCCTCGCCGTCCGGGCGCGCGTCGCTCCGGTCGGCCGTGAGCACGCGCCATCCGCCAACCGGGGCGCCGCCGGCAGTCGCGATGTCGCCGCCCAGGCTGACGAGGACCCCACCGCCGCCCATGGCCCGCAGCGCCGCGTCCGCGGCGAGATCGGCGGCGAGCGCCTTGCCCGTCGAGCCAAGGTCGAGCTCCACGCCGGCGCGGAGCCGGACCGTTCGACGCGCGCGATCGAACCGGACGGCGCGCCAGCCCGGGATCGGCTCGAGCCGGATGATGAGCCGGGGGCCCTTGATCGCGATCCGCCCGAAGTCGTCGTCGTAGCCGATCGCCCGCAGCGCGGTGCCCACCGTCGGGTCGACGGCGCCATCGGTCGCGAGCGCAGCGTCCAGGGCGGTGCCGATCGCCCGGGCCAGGAGCGCACCGACCCGCACGTCCTCGTCCGGGCGCGCGTTGAGCCGCGTCAGCTCGCTGTCGCGGAACCGGCTGTAGGTCGCATCGACCTCGTCGAGGACCGATGCGACCGCGTGCCGCGCGGCATCGGCGCCGGCCGCGTCGAGGACGAGCACGTGCACGGCGGTGCCGAGCGCCTGCCAGGTCATGTGGGTTGCCGGCGATGCGGCCGGCGCGGCTGTTGCGGTCATGCCCGGAGTGTCGAATCCGGACCCTGTCGAATGCATTACGGCGCCCGGCTCCGCCTCGAACCGGGTCGCTGGACGTCGCAGGCCCGGACGCACGGAAGCGGCGGGAGGTCCCGCCGCTTCCGTGGTGCGCTGAGGTGCGCCTGGATTGGTCAGTGGCCGAAGCCGCCGGGTCCGCCGCCCATCGGGCCGCCGGGGCCGCCGAGCATGGTGCCGTTGACCTGGTCGGTCGCCCGCTGGGTGACCTGGGCCTTCTGCGCGTCGGCCTGGGCCTGGGTGAGGCGGCCTGCGGTCACGTCGGCCGCGAGCTCGCTCTGGCCATCGGCGACGAGCGCGTCGATGACGGTCTGGACGGCGACGTTGTGCGCCTTGGCGACCGCGGCAACCGTCTGGCCGCCGTCGAGCGCCGTCTGGAGGTCGGCCTCGCTGATCCCGATCGCCTTGGCGACGACCGAGATGTCGCTCACGGTCTCGGTGCGGCCGAAGCCGTGGTTGCCGCCGGGGCCGCCGGGGCCGAATGTGCCGCCGGTGGCCGGCCCGGCTGGCGTCGTGGTGGTTCCGGTGCTCGGCTGCGCCGATGCCGCGGGCGTGCTCGGCTGCGCGGTCGGTGACGCCGCGCTGGCGGTCAGCGGACCGAAGAGCGTCGCGCCGGCGGCGCCGCCGACGAGGAGCACGCCAACGAGCGTGGCGGCAGTCGCCGCCCTCCGCGCGCCGCGCTCCCTGGCCTTCGGGGTCGCTGGGGTGGATTCGTTGTCCGACACGTCTGTCTCCGTCGAGGTGATGCCGCACCGGGGGGTGTCGTCGATCGAGGCCCGTCCCGGTTCGGATGTCATGGCCGGAGTCTCGGGCGGCCCACCTTTCGGTCGGGTTACGGCGCGACGGGTCGACCCGAGCCTGCTCGGCGCGGCGTACGGCTCAGGCCCTGGTCCGGCGCGGCGCAGACGCAACCAGCCCCGGGGGTCGGAGGGCGAGGGCGACGATCGCCGAGACGCTGACCACGGCAAGCACGGGGACTGCCGCCTTCGCCGCACGGGGAGGCAGCACGAGCTCGAAGAACGGCACGGGATCGCCCCACTCGGCCTGGAGTTGCCCCACCGGGCAGTCGCCGCGACCGACGACGAGCGCCGCCCCCTCGGTCAGCAGGAACGCAACGCTCGCCCAGAGCGGTCGATTCCGGCGTCCCGTCAGGGCGCACGCCCAGATATAGCCAAGGCATCCGAGCTGCGCCACGGACCAGGTCGCGTGCAGCAGGCGCCACAGCCTGGCACGACGGCCCAGCATTGCCCAGCTCATCGACCGAGTATGGCCGGTGCGATTCAGGATTGGGTCGTCGCGTCCATCCCGATAATCGCCGCGACGCCGATGCCGGCGAGCTCCATGTCCTCCTGCTCCGACAGGCCGCTCACGGCGACGGCGCCGACCACCGAGCCTTCGACCACGACGGGCACGCCGCCGCCCCACCCGATGTAGCGCGGATCGCCGTAGTAGGCCATGTCGAAGCCTGCCTGGGGATCCCGGGCGGACTGCCCGATCTCGCGGGTCGGTCGGCGCTCGCGGGCCGCCGTCCAGGCCTTGTTGGCAGCAATCACGATCGAGGCCGGCGGCGCGCCATCGAGGCGCACGAGCGTCACGAGCTCGCCATGGATGTCGGAGACGGCAATGACGGCCGCCTCGCCCCTCCGCGTCAGCTCCGCCTTGATTGCGTCGCTGGCCACGTCGGCCTCGCGGTGTCCAAGGCTCGCGTAGGTCCGCATCGTGCTACCACTCCCTCCCGTCGAATTCCGGGCGCCATTCACGCTATCGGTGGGTCCCAAGCCACGAGCTCTGCCGTTAGCGTGATCTTCGCGCGTTCCCCGGACACCCTGTTGCGCATCGACGCAGCTCGCTCTCCGCCCGTCGGCGAGGCTCTGGCCCCCCCGCGCGAGTACAGTGGATCATGAGCGACATTGGCCTCTCGCGGAGACATACGGGCACCGGAAGGAGCATTCGATGCCAGGCCAACCCGAGATCGATCCGACGATCCCGCCGAGCGGAGCCGGCTGCGTCGAGTGCGATGCGACCGGCGGCTGGTGGTTCCACCTGCGGCGCTGCGCCCATTGCGGGCACATCGGCTGCTGCGACTCGTCGCCGTCGCAGCATGCCCTTCACCACGCGGCTGACGCCAGGCATCCAGTCATCCGAAGCTTCGAGCCGGACGAGGACTGGTTCTGGAACTACACCACGGAGGAGTACGCAGACGGCCCGGTCCTTGCTCCGCCGGAGCACCACCCGCTGGCCCAGCCGGTGCCCGGACCCGCCGGCCGCGTGCCGCGCGACTGGGAGCGCCACCTGCACTGACCGGGCCTCGAGAGGCGGCAGCGGCGACGTCCGCCTGGCGCGATCCGGCCCGGCCAGGGCCAGCAGTCCTCGGTCCATGAATGAAGGGGAGTCGTGACGTGGCAGACACCGATATCTTCGAGTACGTCAACACCCTCTCGACCGAGGAGGAACGCCTGTACCAGCAGGCCGGCGACGGGAGCGGCCTGTCCGACGCCGAGCGCGATCGGCTCGCGGCCATCAAGGTCGAGCTGGATCGCTGCTACGACCTGCTCCACCAGCGGCAGGGCCGCCGCGACGCCGGCCAGGATCCGTCCGGGGCCACCCTCCGGACCGCCCGTACCGTCGAGGGCTACGAGCAGTAGCCTGGATTCCCTCGATCTCGGGCCCGAGGCGCAGGCGGCGGCGGCGGCGTGTAGTGCTGGGCCGCGGCGTCCCAGCAGCCGTTGGTCACCGCAACCTGGTAGACGCTGTTGAGGAAGTCGAGGATCGCGCCCGGCGAAGATCATCGCTCGCACGGACGCGCTCTGATCGGACGGCGTGGCACGAAAGGAAGGGTACAGAGGTG
>JADGQH010000150.1 GCA_017881985.1 Chloroflexota bacterium
GCGCGCTACGGGATCGCCACCTGGGCCCGCCGCGGCGAGGACCGCGACACGTACTACGCGCACCTCAACGCCGTGGCCGACACCCACCCACAGCTCACGATGGACGATGGCTGCGACCTGGTCTCGCTGCTCCACGGCGAGCGGCCCGGCCAGCTGGGCGAGGTCCTGGCCGGGACCGAGGAGACGACGACGGGCGTGATCCGCCTCCGGGCCATGGCGCGGGACGGCGCGCTGCGCTTCCCGGTCGTCGCCGTCAACGAGGCGGAGACCAAGCACCTGTTCGACAACCGGTACGGGACCGGCCAGAGCACGATCGACGGGATCCTGCGGGCGACGAACATCCTGCTCGCCGGGCGCCAGGCGGTGGTCGCCGGGTACGGCTGGGTCGGCAAGGGGATCGCGTCGCGCCTCAAGGGGATGGGGGCCCACGTCGCGGTCGTCGAGGTGAACCCCGTCCGGGCGCTCGAGGCCCTCATGGATGGCTTCGAGGTGAAGACGGTGGACCAGGCCGCCCCGTGGGGCGAGCTGTTCATCACCGCGACCGGCAACGTGAATGTCTTCCGCCGCGAGCATTTCGTGGCGATGCCCGACGGCGCGATCATGGCCAACAGCGGCCACTTCGACGCGGAGCTGGACCTCAAGGCCCTCCGGGCGCTCGCCGAGGGCCACGTGCGCGAGGTCCGCGAGAACGTCCAGGAGTTCGACCTCGGGCCGAAGAAGGTTCACCTGATCGCCGAGGGCCGGCTCGTGAACCTCGGCGCCGCCGAAGGCCACCCCGCCGCGGTCATGGACATGAGCTTCGCGAACCAGGCGCTCTGCGCCGAGTACGTCGCCCGGCACCATGCCGAGCTCGAGAGCATCGTCTACAACGTTCCCGAGGCGATCGACCAGGAGGTCGCCCGTCTCAAGCTCGAGGCGCTCGGCCACCACATCGACGCGATGACCGATGAGCAGGTGGCCTACTCGAACTCGTGGACGAGCGGGACGTAAGCCACAGATGACAGAGAGGTCAGCCCCGGCTCCGTTCGCGGCCGCCGACGAAGCAGCGGCCCTGGTCGTCGGTCCCTACGGCAGCTGGAGCTCACCGGTCGCCCTCGACCTGGTTGCCGCCGGGTTCGTCCGGCTTGCCGAGACGCGCTGGGACGGCGAGGCTATCACGTGGCTGGAGGGCCGCGCCGAGGACGGCGGTCGCCAGACGGTGGTCCGGTGGACGCGCGCCGGCGGGGCGCGCGACGTCAGCCCGCCCGGGATCAACGTCCGGACGCGCGTCCACGAGTACGGCGGGGCGGCGTACCTGGCCGCCGGCGACCTGCTGGTCATCTCCGACTTCGCGACCGGGCGGCTCCTGCGGATCGGCCCGGATCGGGCCGCGACACCGCTCACGCCCGACGGCCGCTGGCGCTACGCGGACCCATGTCTCGACGCGGCGCGCAACCGGCTCGTCTGCGTCCGGGAGGACCATTCGGTCGAGGGGCGCGAGGCGGTCAACACGCTCGTGGCGGTCCCGCTCGATGGGTCCGCCGCGGCCGACCCGGCGCGCGTCGTCGAGCTGGCGGCCGGCTCGGACTTCGTCGCGGCGCCGCGACTCTCGCCGGACGGCGGATGCCTGGCATGGATCCGGTGGAACCACCCGAACATGCCGTGGGATGGGACCGAGTGCGTCGTGGCGGACGTCCGGTCGGACGGCTCGCTCGGCGCGGCGACCGTCGTCGCGGGCGACCGGGGCACGTGGGTCACCCAGCCGGTCTGGTCGCCGGACGGTGTTCTCCACGTGTCGGCGGAGCTGGACGGCTGGTTGAACCTCTATCGCGTCGCGGACGGCGGGCACCCGGATGCGGGCGCCCGCCACGACTCCGCCGTCCGGCTCGTCCCGCTTGCGCCGATGGCCGCCGAGTTCGGGGGACCGGAGTGGAACTTCGGCTACGCCGACTACGCCTTCGCGTCCGACGGGACGATCATTGCCGCCGGCCGTTCACGCGGGCGCGACCGCCTCTACCGGATCGACCCGACCGGCGTGGCGGGCCCGGCCGAGATCGCGCTGCCGTTCACCGAGCTCGACTACGTCGGCGTGCAGGGCGACCGCCTCGTCTGCCTGGCGGCCGCGCCGACCGCGTTCCGCTCCGTCGTGCTCGTGAGCCTCGTCGACGGGGCCTTCGAGGTCCTCCGCCGAGCCTCCGGCGCCATGCTCGATCCAGCCGATCTCGCGACTGCCGAGCCGGTCGAGTTTCCGACGACCGGGGGGCGCACCGCGCACGGGATCCTCTACCGGCCGCACAACCGGCATGCCCGGGCGCCCGACGGGGAGCTGCCACCGCTGGTCGTGACAAGCCACGGCGGCCCGACGTCCGCCGCGTTCACCGGCCTCTCGATCTCGCTGCAGGTCCTCGCCACCCGCGGGATCGCCGTGCTCGACGTCGACTACGGCGGGAGCACGGGATACGGCCGCGACTACCGCGAGCGCCTGCAGGGGAGCTGGGGGATCGTCGACGTCGACGACTGCGTCGCCGGCGCCCGGGCGCTGGCCGACCGCGGCATCGTGGACCCGGCGCGCCTCGCGATCGAGGGCGGCTCGGCGTCGGGCTTCACGACGCTCGCGGCGCTCGCCTTCCGGGACGTCTTCCGGGCCGGCGTGAGCTACTTCGGGATCGGCAACCTGGCGGCGTTCGTGGCCGAGACCCACAAGTTCGAGTCGCGCTACCTCGAGGGCCTGGTCGGGCCGTATCCGGCCGCCAGGGACGTCTACGAGGCCCGCTCGCCGATCTTCCACGTCGATGGGATCCGCTGCCCGGTCCTGGTCCTGCAGGGCCTCGACGACCGCGTCGTGCCTCCGTCGGAGGCCGAACGGATCGTGGCCGCCCTGCGCGCGAACGGCATCCTCCACGCCTATATCCCGTTCGAGGGCGAGGATCACGGGTTCCGCAAGGCGTCGTCGATGCTCCGATCGATCCAGGCCGAGCTCGCGTTCTACGGCGCCGTCTTCGGGTTCGTCCCGGCCGATGCCCTGCCACCGCTGCCCCTCGTCGGCGGGCCGCCGGAGGCGAGCGGACCCCGCGCCTGATCCTCGCGCCTGTGTGACCGCGCGGCCCGGCCGCCGGCCGGACGGTGCTACGCTGCCAGCGACCACCCAACGGGAGAGCCCTGCCACCATGACCTCCATCGTCGACGCGTCCGGCTATCTCTTCACCTCGGAATCGGTGACCGAGGGTCACCCCGACAAGATGTGCGACCAGATCTCGGACGCCATCCTCGATGCGATCATCCGCGACGACCCGGACGCGCGCGTCGCGTGCGAGACGGCCACCACGACGGGCCTCGTCCTCGTGCTCGGGGAGATCACGACCTCGACCTACATCGATTTCCAGAGCGTCGTCCGCGACACCGTCAAGGAGATCGGCTACACCCGCGCCGAGTACGGCTTCGACTACCTGACGTGCGGGACGCTGGTCAGCATCAAGGAGCAGTCGCCCGACATCTCCCAGGGAGTCGACGCGTCGCTCGAGGTCCGCGAGGACGGAACGGCGCTCCACGAGCTCGGTGCCGGCGACCAGGGGATGATGTTCGGGTTCGCCTGCCGCGAGACGCCGGAGCTGATGCCGCTCCCGATCGCGCTCGCGCACCGCATGGCGCGACGGCTCGCCGAGGCCCGCAAGTCCGGCCAGCTGCCGTACCTGCGGCCCGATGGCAAGACCCAGGTCACCGTGGAGTACGACAAGGGCGTGCCGGTCCGCGTGCGCACGGTGGTCGTCGCGTCGCAGCACGACCCCGATGTCCGGGCCGATCGTCTCCGCCGCGACATCATCGAATCCGTGATCCTCCCGACGATCCCGGCGGATCTCCGCCCCACCGACCCCGTCATGCACGTCAACCCGACCGGGCGCTTCGTGATCGGCGGCCCGATGGGCGACGCGGGCCTGACCGGCCGGAAGATCATCGTCGACACGTACGGCGGGATGGCCCGCCACGGCGGCGGCGCCTTCTCGGGCAAGGATCCCACGAAGGTGGACCGCTCGGCGGCGTACGCGGCTCGCTGGGTCGCCAAGAACGTGGTCGCCGCCGGCCTTGCCGATCGCTTCGAGATCGAGCTCGCCTACGGGATCGGGATCGCCCGCCCGCTCTCGGTCTCGATCGAGACGTTCGGGACCGGGCAGGTCGACGACGACGTCCTCCGCGCCGCGATCGACCGGAACTTCGACCTGCGCCCCGCCTCGATCATCGAAGCCCTGGACCTTCGACGGCCGATCTACCGGCAGACCGCGGCGTACGGCCACTTCGGCCGGCCCGACCTGGACCTCCCCTGGGAGCGCACCGACAAGGCGGCCCTGCTCGCCGCGGACTGCGGGCGGACCGCGCCCGTCGGGATGGGGTCCGGCCCGGCCTGACGCCGATGTACGCGGTGATCCTCGCCGGCGGCGGCGGCACGCGCCTCTGGCCCCTCTCGCGGCCGGATCGACCGAAGCCGTTCCTGCCGCTGCTCGGCGAACGGACGCTCCTGCGCGCCACGTTCGACCGACTGGTCCCCGAGCTCCTCGCCGCAACCGACGTCGTCGTCGTCACCGACCGCCGGTACGCGGCGCTCGTGCTCGAGGAGCTGCCCGAGCTGGATCGCGCCCAGGTGCTCGGCGAGCCAACCGGGCGGAACACGGCGGCCGCCATCGCGTACGCGGCCGCCGCCCTCGAGCGACCGCCGGATGACGTCATGCTGGTCCTCCCGGCAGACCACCTCGTCCGCGACGAGGGGGTGTTCCGGGCGTTGCTGCGCGACGCGGCAAGGCTCGCCGCGGAGGCGGCACCCGGGACCGGCCTGCCGTCGCTCGTGACCCTGGGAATCGCACCCACCGGCCCGGAGACCGGGTACGGCTACATCGTCACGACGGGGCCCCGGGCGGGCGCGCCGGGTGCGGACGCGGCGGTGGGCCGTGCGCCTGGAGCGGCCGCGCAGCCCGCCGATGTGCCGGCCGCGCAGCGGGCCGATCTACCGGCCGGCGGGTCGGCGACGTCGGGCGCGTTCGAGGTGGCGCGGTTCGTGGAAAAGCCCTCGGCGGACGCGGCGGCTGCGCTCCTGGCCGGCCCGGCGACCGTCGCCTGGAACGCGGGGATCTTCGCCTGGCGCCGGGATTCCATCCTCGCGGCCCTCGCGGAGCACGCGCCGGACATCCTCGCGGCCGTCGAGGCGGGCGTGCGCGCGACCGCGGGGGATCCGGCGGCGCTGGACGCGGCCTACGCGACCGTGCGTGCCACCTCCATCGACTACGCGGTCATGGAACCGGCGTCGCAGGTCGGCAACGTCGCGATGATCGGCGCGGACGTCGGCTGGAGCGATCTCGGCAGCTGGGCAGCCCTCCGCGATGCGCTCGTGGCGGAGGCCGTGGCGGCCGGCGAGCCCGCCGGGGTGGTCGGCTTCGGCGTCCGCCGCGACCGCGGCTCCGAGTCGACGCTCGTGATGAGCGGCGGCAGGCTCGTCGTGACCATCGGCCTGCGCGATACCATCGTGGTCGACACGCCCGACGCGCTGCTCGTCTGCGCCGCGGACCGCTCACAGGAGGTCCGGGCCATCGCCGAGGAGCTGGCACGGGCGCGGGAGGAGGACACGTGACGATCGCGGAGGCGCCGCGCCCCACGACCATCGTCTTCGGCACGGACGGCTGGCGGGCGAAGGTCGCCGACGACTTCACGTTCGAGAACGTGCGCCGCTGCGCGGAGGGCGTCGCCCGCTACGTCGTCGACCGCGGGGAGCAGGCAAAGGGCGTCGTCCTCGCCTACGACCGGCGCTTCGCCTCGGAGCATTTCGCGGCCGCCGCGGCCGAGGTCCTCCTCGCCTATGACATCCCGGTCGCGTATGCAAGCTCCGCGGTCCCGACCCAGATGTCGAGCTACGAGGTGGTCCAGCGCGGGGCGGCCGCGGGCATCGTCATCACGGCGAGTCACAACCCCTGGACCGACAACGGCTTCAAGGTCAAGTCGCCGACGGGCGCGGCGGCCGGGCCGGAGCTCCTCGAGGTCCTCGAGCGGACGATCGCGGGCAACGGCGGTGCGGCGATCCCGCGGCGGCCGTTCGCGGATGCCGAGGCGGCCGGGCTCATCGAGCGCTACGACCCGTATCCCGGCTACGAGCAGTTCGTCCGGCGCACCGTCGATCTCGACGCGCTGCGCTCGGCCGACGCGACGATCCTCGTGGACCCGATGTGGGGCGCCGGGGCGGGCTGGCTCAGTCGCCTGCTCGCGGGTGGCCGGATCCGCGTCACCGAGCTCCACACGGAGCGCAACCCGTACTTCGGCGGCGTCAACCCCGAGCCCATCCGGCCGAATATCGACGAGGCGCTCGGGATCGTGGCGGCCGGTGGGTTCGACCTCGGCCTGCTGCTCGACGGCGACGCCGACCGCGCCGGAGCAATCGACGAGCGTGGCGTCTTCGTCCACCAGCTCCAGGTGTACGGCCTGCTCATGTACTACCTGGTCGAGCATCGCGGGATGCATGCCCCGGTGGTCAAGAGCGTCAACGAGACGTCGATGGCCGAACGCCTCGGCGAGCGCTACGGGATTCCCGTTCACGAGACGC
This sequence comes from Chloroflexota bacterium, assembly GCA_017881985.1. GTDB lineage: Bacteria > Chloroflexota > Limnocylindria > Limnocylindrales > CSP1-4 > CTSoil-043. The sequence goes on from JADGQH010000150.1 coordinate 6,557, forward strand.
CGGTCGGCTTCAAGTACGTCGGCCCGAAGATGATCGAGACGGGCGCGATGTACGGCGGAGAGGAGTCCGGCGGCTACGGGTTCGGCATGCACCTGCCCGAGCGCGACGGCATCTATGCCGATCTGCTCCTGCTGGACCTCTTTCTGCGCGAGCGGGCCGCCGGCCGCTGGCCCGTCTCCCGGGCGATCGCGCACATGCACGAGATCGCCGGGCCGTCGTTCTACCAGCGCGTGGACATCCACGTGGACCGGGCCGTCTATGCGTCCGTCAAGGAGCGCCTCCTCGTCGAGCTCGTCGACAGGGCGCCGACGGAGCTGGCGGGCCAGCCGGTCACGCGGACGGTTGCGCTGGCCACCGGGGACGGGTTCAAGTTCTTCATCGCGGATGGCTCGTGGCTCCTGGTCCGCTTCAGCGGCACCGAGCCCCTGGTCCGGGTCTACACGGAGGCGACCTCGGCGCCGGCCGCCGATGCGTGCGTCGCAGCCGGCGAGGCGCTCGTCCGGGGCTGATCGGGCCCCTCCGCATGCTGTCGACGTGCCGGGCCGACCGGCCCGGTGATGACCGGCCGGCTGGCGCGCCGGCGGGACGTCCGGCCCGCGCCCTTCTTGGCGGGGGGTTGTACTCTTCCTGAAACGACCGCTCGCCGGTCGACCGGACGATTCGACCGGGCGGCGGCCTCTCTTGGCCCAGTGTGACAACGGAGGGAACGCCGCGATGCACAGCTCTCTCATCGGCAAGGTCGAGAAGGCAAATCGGTACGCCCGCGAGCAGGATCGCGTGGAGTTCGATCGCCTCAGTGTCACGTTCCGTGGGGACAACGACACCCACCATGTGAGCCTCGACGCCGGTGTCTGGCACTGCACGTGCCATTACTTCGAGAGCTGGCAGAGCTGCGTCCATCAGCTCACCCTCCAGAAGATCCTCGGGCAGATGCTGCGCGAAGAGGCGCAGCTGTCGATCTTCAGCGCTCCCGTGGCCGAGGCGCTGCCCGGCTGACGCCCCGGGGCCCGGCCGGGCGAGGCGCGGAGCCCCGGACGCGCTCGGCATTCGCCCGGCTGACGGCCAGAGCCCCGACCCGCCGAGGCCCACGCGAACGCTTCCGGCCGATGTCCGGACCATTGCTCTCGCCCTGATCGTCCGCCGCTGTTCGCTGGCGCCCGTCACGGCAGCCACGTCGGCCAGCCAATGGCGAGGCCGTCGGGTTGTGCGAGCCGGGGTCCCGCGCGCCACGCGTCGCCCGCGTGCTCGTAGATCACGAGCGAGCTGGGGCCT
>JADGQH010000151.1 GCA_017881985.1 Chloroflexota bacterium
CGCCGCGCCCAGCGCCAGAGCCACGGCGAGCACGGGGGCCAGGTCGGCGACCCGCGCGTCCATCGCGACCAACGCGGCGCCGATCGCCCCGAGCGCGAGTGCCGTTGTCCGCGTCACCGCCCAGCGACCGTCACGAGGCCGGCAAGCTTCGCGAAGGTGGACGCCCCGACGAGCTTCCGCGTCTGCAGATCGTCGACCGCGGAGAATGGCCGCTCCTCGCGGCTCGCGATGATCTTGGCGGCCGTGACCGGGCCGATCCCGGGGAGCGTGTCAAGCTGCGCCGACGTGGCCGTGTTGAGGTCGACCCGCCCGCCGCCCCCTCCGGCGCCCACGGCGTTGCCGCCAGGAGCCGTGCCGCCCGTCGCGCCCGGAGACGCGGATCCGCTACCGGGCGGGTCGTCGCGCGACGGCACTCGGACCTGCAGCCCGTCCGTCAGGGGGGCCGCGAGGTTGAGCGCCTGGGCCGCCGGTGCATCGACGCGCGGCCCGAAGCCGCCCGCCGCCGTGATCGCGTCCGCGACGCGCGATCCGGCCGGCAGGTGATAGACACCCGGGTGAAGCACGGCACCGGCGACGTCGACGACGAGACCCGGCCCGGCCACGAGTCCCGCATCCGGGGCGAACGTCCCGACGAGCGCCCCTGTTCCGCGCGGACCGGCCGCGTCTCCGTCGAGGACGAGGGTTCCGGGTCGAGGGCCGACGCCGACCAGGATTGCCGCGACCACCGCCGCGACGGCGGCGCCGGCTCCCAGGACCGCGATGGCGATGGCGCGACGGGGGTCCCGCGGCAACACGCCGTCGGGCCGGGTCCCGGGCGGGGGCGGCGCTTCCGGCGGCTCGGGCACCTCGAGGACGCGCCACGGGAGGTCTCGTTCCACGTGCAGCTCCCCGGCGGGACTGCGGCGGCGACGGACGGCGGGCGAAGCAGAGTAGGGAAGACGCCCGGTCGCGCTGGGGGCACAACCGGCGCGCCGGGCGTTGACCCGAAGCCTACCGGCGGCCCCTTACGCGCGACTTATCGCGGCGGCGAACCCCCGGTCGCGGACCCGGATCACCGAGATCGAGCCCCGCGGGGCGCCGTCAACCGCCGCGTTCATGCGTCGCGCAGGACCCGGTCTCCGCGTGCCTCGACGAAACGGCAGTCGAGCCACAGGGCGGGTCCGGGCGGCCCCTCGGCTGATGGTCGCCGCGGCTCGCGCGGCGCCGGCGCGGGCGCGGCTCGGCGCCGGGTCGCCCGCCGACGTGCGGGCCAAGGCAGCCCGTCATCGAGCGCGCATACGCGTTCAGCCGCCGCAGGCCACCTCCGTCGATCCCTGACCGGCCCGGACCCGCGGCCCGACGATCAGGCCGGGATTCGCTGCCAGTCCACCCAGAGCGATCCGTTCCACCAGCGGTGCCATGTCGCGCCGTCCGTGCCGCGTGCGACGACGGAGAGGCGATCCGGCCCCCAGGACGCCGCTGCGGGCACGAACGACGGATCGAGCGATCCACCGAGCGACTCCCACGGGTGCCAGCTCGTGCCATCCCAGTAGCGATCCCAGAGCGCCCCGTCCGGGAAGATCGCGAAGACCTCCATCGCGTCGACAGCCCACGTGACGACGGCGGGCGCGGACGCGCAGGTGCCGCCGAGATCCTCCTCGTCGGTCCAGGCCCCCGCGATCTCGGCCCGGTGGGCAAGCGTCCCGTTGTCGGTGACCCGGAAGAGGTCGAGGCGGCCCGGTCCCCACGAGCAGCCCGCGAGCCCGCGCCCCGTCCCGGCCGGGTCGCTCATGCCAGCTTCTCGAGCATCGGCTTCACCTCCGTCGCGAAGCGCGTCATCGTTTCCTCGTCGTAGTCCGCCGGGAAGCCAACGACCAGGTGGCGGTAGCCGAGCGCCACGTAGGGCGCGAGCATCTCGGCGACGTCTTCCGGCGTCCCGACCGGCTGGTTCTCCCAGGGCCGCGCGACCCGGTTGCGCTCGAACGCGGCGCGGAAGCCACGCTGCGCCTCGGCGCGGTCGTCGCGGATGAACGCGACGCCGACCCCGGTCGTCCGCTCGATCTCCGAAGGGTCGCGCCCGACGGCCTCGCAGTGCTCGAGGAGGATCGCCTCCTTGCGGCGGACCGCATCGATGCCGCCGCCGACGTTGTTCATGTCGGCGTATTTCGCGACCAGCTTGAGGGTGACCTTCTCGCCGCCGCCGCCCACGCAGATCGGGAGGTGCCGCTGGATCGGCAGGGGATCGTTCCGGACATGCGAAGCCCGGTAGCGCGAGCCCTCCGGGGCGGACGGATCGGCCCCGTCGAGCATGCCGCGCATCATCGGGAGCGCCTCGCCCAGCCAGCGCAGCCGCTCCGGGAAGCCCGACCCGAACTCGTACCCGAAGTCGTGTGCCTCGCCCTCGAACCACGCGGCCCCGATGCCGAGGATCGCGCGGCCGTTGCTGATGTGATCGAGGGTGGTGGCCATCTTGGCCACGAGCGTCGGCTCACGGTACGGGTTCGCACCCACCATCAGGCCAATGCGGACACGCTCGGTCGCTGCCGCCCACGCCGTGATGGTCAGCCAGCCCTCGTAGTTCGCACCGTGCGGGTCGCCGATGATCGGATACAGGTGATCCCACGTCCAGAGCGTGTCGTAGCCCAGCCGATCTGCTCGGACGCCGGCGGCCAGCAGCGCGGCCCAGTCGGTGTATTGGTTCCAGCACAGGGCGCCGATCTTGACGTCGCTCAACTCACGCTCCATTTGATGGAATGTCGACCGCGTGCCTCGATTCACTCGTGCCCGACGAGATCGACCGAGATCTCCACCGCCGGAATCGTTTCCCTGTTCTCGAGCCAGTGGGTCGTGTTCCGATCCTCGGGCCAGCCCACTCCGGGCCCATAGTCCGTGGCGACTCCGTCTCGATGGTCCGTGATCGTTCCCTGCAGGACGTAGACGGTGCCCGGCCTGCCTCTGTGGTCGTGGATCGGGCCGAAGACGCCTCCAGGCTCGATGGTCACCATGCGCATTCGAAGCTGGCGCCGTTCCATCCCCTCGATCTCAGGGCCAAGGTCAACCGTTGCAAGCAACTTCACCGTAACACCCTTCGTCTCAGGTGCCACCTGTTCGCTGCTCATCGTGCTCTCCCACCGGCGGCCAGCAGCGCCGCCCGGTCCGTGTGCTGGTTCCAGCACAGCGCCCCGAGCCCGACGTCATGCATGTCGGGAAGTCTAGGCCGGATGCCGCCGCGCGGCCGATTCGGGCGGGGCGCCCGGCGACATCCACGCCGCGACGCGGCCCGCCCGAACGCGGCCGGGAGGCACCCCCCGCATGGGTCGGTCGGCCCTGCCGGCGCGTGCTCGAAACGTGGCACGCTTGGCGTCCATCACCGACAGACCGCGCCACCATCGCTGCGTCCGCAGCCATTCCGCCGCGCGCACCGTCGCAAGGAGCCGCCCCGTGCTCGAGTCCGCTACTCCCGCCTCCACCCCCGAACGACCGGCGCCCGACGCCGGCGACCGGGCCCCCCGCCGCGGCGTGCCGATCGGCGATCGCTCGAGCGACGTGCTGGGCTACGGCCGCAACCCGCTGGATTCGTTCTTCGAGCCGGCGAGCGTCGCGGTCATCGGTGCCACGGAGAAGCTGGGGAGCGTCGGCCGGACCGTCTTCTGGAACCTGATCAGCAGCCCGTTCGGGGGCACCGTCTACCCGGTCAACCAGAAGCGCCCCAGCATCCTCGGCGTCCGCGCCTACCCGAATCTCGCGGCGCTTCCCGAGGTCCCAGAGCTCGTCGTCATCGCGACGCCGGCCACCACCATCCCGGTGACCGTCGAGGAATGCGCGGCGGCCGGCGTCAAGGCGGTCGTCATCATCTCGGCCGGCTTCAAGGAGGTGGGTCCGGAAGGGGCGGATCTGGAGCGCCGGATCCTGGACACGGCGCGGGCCAACGGGATGCGAATCGTCGGGCCGAACTGCCTGGGCGTCATGCGCCCGCCGACGGGCCTCAACGCGACGTTCGCGGCCGGCATCTCGACCCCGGGGACGGTCGGGTTCGTCAGCCAGAGCGGCGCGCTCCTCACGGCGGTCCTCGACTGGAGCAAGCGGGAGAAGGTCGGCTTCAGCGCCGTCGTCTCGCTCGGCTCCATGCTCGACGTCGGCTGGGGCGACATCATCACCTACTTCGGAAACGATCCCGCGACCCAGAGCATCGTCGTCTACATGGAGACGATCGGGGACGCCCGCGCCTTCCTGTCCGCCGCCCGCGAGGTGGCGCTCACGAAGCCGATCATCGTCATCAAGCCGGGTCGAACCGCCGAGGCGGCCAAGGCCGCGGCGTCGCACACGGGCTCGCTCACCGGCTCCGACGAGGTCCTCGCCGCCGCCTTCCGGCGCGTGGGCGTGCTCCGGGTCGACGCCATCGCCGACCTGTTCAACGCTGCCGAGGTCCTCGCCAAGCAGCCGCGCCCGAAGGGCCGCCGCCTGACGATCCTCACCAACGCGGGCGGGCCAGGCGTCCTGGCGACCGATGCCCTGATCACCGGCGGCGGCGCGCTCAGCGAGATCTCGCCGGCGACCATGCAGGAGCTCAACGGCTTCCTGCCCGGGCCGTGGAGCCACAACAACCCGATCGACATCATCGGCGACGCGGCGCCGGAGCGGTACGCGAAGGCGCTCGAGATCGCGGCCCGCGATCCGGGCAGCGACGGGCTCCTCGTGATCCTGACGCCACAGGCGATGACGGATCCGACGGCCACGGCCCGCGAGCTGACCCGGTTTGCGAAGATCGAGGGCAAGCCCGTCCTCGCAAGCTGGATGGGCGGCTCGGACGTCGAAGCCGGCGCGGCGATCCTCCGCGAGGCGGGGATCCCGACGTTCGCGTATCCCGACGAGGCCGTCAAGATCTTCAACGATACGTGGCGCTTCGCCAGCCACCTGCGCCAGATCTACGAGACGCCAACGCTCCCCTCGGACGACGAGCACCCGGTGGACAGGGCCCGGGCACGGGCGCTGATCGACGCGGTCCGGGCCGAGGGCCGGACGCTCCTGACCGAGGACGAGTCGAAGGACCTCCTCGCCGCGTACGGCATCCCGATCACGGAGACGGTGGTCGCGCCGACGCCGGACGAGGCGGTCGCCGCCGCGGACCGGATCGGCTACCCGATCGTCGTCAAGCTCTACTCGCACACCATCAGCCACAAGACCGACGTCGGCGGCGTCCAGCTGAACCTCAAGGACGCGGCGGCGGTCCGCCAGGCGTACGAGTCGATCCGGGCGTCGGTGACCGAGAAGAAGGGCGCCGAGCACTTCGAGGGCGTCACCGTCCAGCCGATGGTCAACTGGACCGGCTACGAGCTGATCCTCGGCTCGTCGATCGACCCGCAGTTCGGGCCCGTGCTCCTGTTCGGCATGGGCGGCCAGCTTGTCGAGCTCTTCAAGGATCGCGCCCTCGGCCTGCCGCCGCTCAACACGACGCTGGCCCGGCGGATGATGGAGCAGACGAAGATCTACACCGCCCTCGGGGGCATCCGCGGCCGGCGCGGCGTGGACCTCGACGCGCTGGCGCAGCTGCTGGTCCGGTTCAGCCAGCTCGTCGTCGAGCAGCGCTGGATCAGCGAGCTGGACATCAACCCGCTCCTGGCCTCGCCCGAGCGGCTCATCGCCCTCGATGCCCGGGTCGTCCTCCACGACCTCTCGGTGACTGAGGACCAGCTGCCGCGCCTCGCCATCCGCCCGTACCCGCGCAAGTACGCCGGGACGTGCACGTGCAAGAACGGCGAGATCCTGCGGGTCCGCCCGATCCGTCCCGAGGATGAGCCGCTGGTGGTGGCGTTCCACCAGACGCTCTCGGAGGAGACCGTCTTCCAGCGCTACCTGGCCCACCTGGGCCTCGACGAGCGGACCGCGCACGAACGGCTCATCCGCATCTGCTTCGTCGACTACCACCGCGAGATGGCGCTGGTCGCCGAGCGGGACGACCCGGTCACCGGCCAGCCGGCCATCGTCGGGATCGGCCGCCTCAGCCGCGTCTTCGGGACCGACGACGCCGAGTTCGCGGTGCTCGTGACCGACGCCTGGCAGGGGCGCGGCATCGGGACGGAGCTGCTCCGCCGGCTCGTCGAGATCGCGCGGGCCGAAGGCGTCGAGGTGCTCGGCGCCCAGATGCGGGCCGAGAACGTCGGCATGCGGAAGGCGAGCGAGCGGCTCGGCTTCAGCATCACTCCCGGGTCCACCGACGTGGTGGTCCGGGCGGAGATGCAGCTCTAGGCGGCGCGCCGGCCGCGGCCCGGAATCGCCGACGACTGCGGTGAGGTGCCTGAGCGAAGGGATGTGATCCGATGCCGATCACACATGACGAGGCGCGCGTGACGCTTGCGCGCTGGCAGCCGATCCTGCGCCTCGCAGACTGGGACATCGACCTTCGCATGGTCACCGGGGAATGGCGCAAGTCGGGCGACATCAAGGTCGACCTCGACGACCGGAAGGCGGTCCTGCTCCTTCACGCCGAGCACGAACAGGACCTCGAGGAGACGGTCGTCCACGAGCTGATCCACGTGCGGCTCTATGCCCTCGACCAGATGCTCAGCGAGCTGCTCGATGCGGTCTTCGGGACCGACCCGGCCGAGCCCCGGCGAGCGTTCGCGGAGACCCAGTTCATGCGCCTGCTCGAGTCGACGACCGAGGACATCGCCAAGGCACTCCTCGCCGTCAGCGGAAGCCCGGACCGGCTGTCATTCGGGCGTCTCGAGGCGGAGGTGGCGCGGGAGGTCGGGCCCGGCGCGACCACGAGCGAGCGGTTGTCTGCCGGCGGCGAGCAGGCGTAATTCGCGGCCCGGGAGTGCCGCCCGGTCCGTCAGCCCCGGACGACGATGTTCACGAGGCGCCCGCCGCCAGCGTGGATGACGCGGTCCGGTGTCTTCCCGTCGAGCGCTGCCACGACCTTCGGACGGGCCAGGACGAGCGCCTCGACCTGCGCCTCCGAGAGGCCGACCGCGATCTCCACCCGGTCGCGGACCTTGCCGTTCACCTGGATCGGCAGCTCCCGCGTCTCCACGGCCGCCGCGGCGGCGTCGACCGACGGCCAGCGCTCCGTGTGGATCGATCGCCACGTCTCGCCGCGGGCGGCCAGCCGTCGCGACCAGAGCTCCTCCGTCACGTGCGGCGCGGCCGGGGCCAGCATGAGGAGAAGCAGCGCGATCGCTTCGTCCCAGGCTGGGCCGCCCGCGACCTCGGTCCCGCGGTAGCGGAAGAGCAGATTCGAGAGCTCCATGAGCCGCGCGACCATCGTGTTGAAGTGGAACGCCTCGTAGTCGGCCGTGACCGTGGCGAGCGTCCGGTGCGCGGCCCCGCGGATCGCGCGCTCGGCCGTGGCCGCGTCCTCGCCGGCGGGCAGGGAGCCGGAGGCCGGGTCGCCGGGCTCGGTGCCGTGCGGGTCGAGCGCGAGCGTCCATGCCCGTCCGATGAAGCGCGCGACGCCGCCGATTCCCGTCGGGCTCCAGGGCCCGCCCTGGTCCCATGGGCCCATGAACATGAGGAAGAGCCGGACGGTGTCGGCTCCGTACTGGGAGACGAGCTCGTCGGGGTCCTGGACGTTGCCGCGCGACTTGCTCATGCGCTCGCCGTCGGCGCCCAGCACCTGGCCCTGGTTGAAGAGGCGCAGGAAGGGCTCGCGTCCGCGGACCAGTCCGCAGTCGGCCATCGCCTTCGTGAAGAAGCGGCTGTAGAGCAGGTGCATCACGGCGTGCTCGGCGCCGCCGGTGTACTGGTCGACCGGCGTCCAGCGGTCGACGACGGCGCGGTCGACG
>JADGQH010000152.1 GCA_017881985.1 Chloroflexota bacterium
GGACGGGGGCCGCCACCCGATCGTGATGGGCAGCTACGGGATCGGCGTCGGACGCGCCCTCGCCTGCGTCGTCGAGGCGCATCACGACGCGAAGGGGATTGCCTGGCCGGCGGAGGTTGCCCCGTATGCCGCGCACCTCGTCTCGCTGGGCGCCGCGAAGGACCCGCACGTCGCGGAGGTTGCCGGGCGGCTCCACGACCTGGCCCTCGCCTCCGGGCGCGAGATCCTGTGGGACGACCGCGACGAATCGCCGGGCGTGAAGTTCACCGACGCCGAGCTCCTGGGGATGCCCCTCATCATGACGGTCAGCCCGCGCTCGCTCGCCGCGGGTGGCGTCGAGGTGACCATCCGGGCGACCGGCGAGCGCGCGATCGAGCCGCTTGCGGACGTGGAGGCGCGCCTCCGCGGCTGAGCCCGCCGCGAGCGCCGCCGTGGACCCTCTCGCCCTCGCCGCCGTCGGTGCGCTGGGCGTCGCCGCGCTCGTCCTTGCCGTCGGGTTGCAGCGTCGCGGGTCGTCGCGTGCGACTCCTGCTTCCGCCCCTCCGGCGCCCGATCTCGAGCGGGCGCTCGGGCGCGCGGCTGCCGCCGAGGAACGCGCGGCCGCGGCATCGCGCGACGTGGACGGCCTCATCGATCTCGCGGGGATCGGCGTGGTTCGCATCGCGGGCGACCTGACCGTGGTGAGCGCGAACGAGCCCGCGGCGCGACTGCTTGCCCGGCGGGCGTCCGGGCTGCCCGGTCGGAGCGTGATGGAGGCGTTCACCGACCACCGGCTCGAGGAGATCGTCAGGACGGCCCTGCGGACCGGGACCGCCGGCGGCGAGCTGGCGATGCGGACTGCCGAGGCCCCGACGCTCCTCGTCCGGGCGCGACGCACGACGGACGGGGGCGCGTGGCTCGTCCTCGAGGACGTCTCCGAGCTGCGGCGGCTGCAGCGCATCCGGACCGAGTTCATCGACAACATCGCGCACGAGCTGCGCACGCCGCTGACGACCGTGAGCCTCCTCGCGGAGACGCTCGCGCTCGAGGCCGACCAGCTTCCGCGGCGAACGGCCGAGCGGATCGCGAAGATCGAGGTGGAGACCGGCCACCTCGTCCAGATGGTCAACGAGCTGCTGGACCTCTCGCAGATCGAGAGCGGGGGCGCTGCGCTCGTCCTCCATGACGTCGATCTCGCGCACCTCGCCAATGCGACCGTGGAGCGCCTCAGCCTCTTCGCCGAGCGGCAGGGCGTCCGCCTGGTGGTCGAAGCCGGTGGCCCCGTGCCGCTGGTGCGCGGAGACGGCGAGCGCCTGGGCCAGGCGCTCCTGAACCTGCTCCACAATGCCGTGAAGTTCAGCCCGGCCGGCGCCGAGGTCGTGGTGCGGGTGGTCGCCGGTGAGCACGAGGCCATCGTCACAGTGGTCGATCATGGCCCGGGCATCCCGCGCGCAGCGCTGCCACGCGTCTTCGAGCGCTTCTACAAGGGCGACCGGGCGCGCACGCGCGGCGTCGGCGGGACCGGCCTCGGCCTCTCGATCGCGCGCCACGTCGTCGAGGCGCACGGCGGCAGGATCTGGGTGGACTCGGAGGAGGGGAGTGGCTCGACCTTCGGGTTTGCCGTCCCGCTGGCGGGGCCGGACCTGGGCGCGACGCCGGGCGCCTGAGCATGCTGCTCCTGGCGCATCGCGGCGACCATGCCAGCGTGCCCGAGAACACGCTCGCCGCGTTCGCGGCAGCAATCGCACGACCGGGTTGCGACGGCGTGGAGCTCGACGTTCGGGCCTCCGCCGATGGCGTGGCCGTCGTCCTCCACGACGCCACCCTCCGGCGCGTCCAGGGACGACCCGAGGCGGCGGCGGACCTGCCAGCTGCCGCCCTCCGCGCGCTGGGCGTGCCGACCCTCGCGGATGTCCTGGCCACCTGCCCGCCCCCCGCGTTCCTCGATATCGAGCTGAAGGAGGATCTGGGCGCGATCGCCGTGGAGGCACTTCGCGCCGCCCGCGTCGACGCCCGCGGGATCCTCGAACGGGCCGTCATCTCGTCATTCGAGCCGGCGATCCTCCACGCGATCCGACGCCTCGCGCCGGGCTGGCCGTGCTGGCTCAACGCGAACGATCTCGAGCCCGGGACGCTCGAGGCAGCGGTGGCCCTCGGCTGCCGCGGCATCTCCGCGCAGGCGAGCGCCATCACCCCACGGGCAGCGAAGGCCGTAGCGCGGGCCAGGCTCGACCTGGCGGCGTTCACCTTGACCGACCCGCGCATGCTCGGACGGCTGGCCCGCCTCGGCTGCGTTGCGGCGTGCGTCGAGGGCGCTGCCCTTACGTGACCGCCCGGCGCATCGCGGGAACGCTCGACGGGCAGGCGCTCATGAACTCGACCGAGCCGGCGATGCCGGCTGGCGCGGCGGCCCGGTCGGCCGGCTGCCAGCCGCGAGCCGCGAAGAACGAGCCGGCGGTCTCGGTCAGGAGCCAGGCCTCGCGGGCGCCCGCGGCGCGTGCGTGGTCGAGCGCCCGGGCGAGCAGCGCGCTGCCGAGCCCGTGCCGGCGCCCGCCAGCCGTGACGGCCATGGACCGAAGGAGCGCATCGGTCTCGAACAGCTCCAGCGCGACGCAGCCCATCAGGCAGCCGTCGTCGGCCCGCGCGACGAGAAGGTGGCCGCCCTGCGCGCACGCGGCGAGCCCCTCGCGGGTCAGGGCCGCCGCGGCGAGGAGCTGCTCGACCTCGGGAAGCTCGTCGACGGTCGCGATCCGGATCTCCGGGAACGGTGCCGTCATCCGCAGCAGCATCCGGGGCCGCAGCTCGATTCCCCGTCGATCGCTCCCGCGCCGAGGAGGACCTGCCCGGCGGGGGGCAATGCGCGCGCCTCGAGGAGTCCCGCGCTCGCAGCTGCCGCGGCATCCATCGCGCTGGCGCCCTGACCGTCGGCGGGCCGGACGGCGGCGACGATCGCCCCGTAGAGCCCGTCGCCGACCGCATGCGTCGGGGTCAGGCGGATCCCGGTCAGCCCTGCCTCGGCGAGGCCGGCGGCGTACTCGCCGAACGAGAGCGCCCCGGCGATGCAGCCCGCGAAGTCCCCCCGCTCGGCCCGATCGGCCGGCGACAGGTCATCGTCGGCGACCACGTCGCTCACCCCGACGCGCCCGCCGGGCCGCAGGACGCGCGCGATCTCCGAGAAGACGCGGGGCTTCTCCGTCGAGAGATTGATCACGCAGTTGCTGATGACAACGTCGACCGACGCGTCGGGGAGCGGGATCGTCTCGATCTCGCCCTTGAGGAAGACGGCGTTCTCGACGCCGGCAACGGCCGCGTTGCGACGGGCGAGCTGCAGCATCTCGTCGGTCATGTCCAGGCCGTAGGCGATTCCGCCCGGGGCCACGCGCCGCGCCGCGAGCAGGACGTCGATGCCGCCACCCGACCCGAGGTCGAGGACGGTCTCGCCGGGGCGGAGGTCCGCGACGGCGGTCGGGTTGCCGCAGCCGAGGCTGGCCGCGACCGCGTCGGCGGGCAGCGGTCCCAGCTCGTCCGGCGTGTAGAGGCCCGGCCCGAAGATCGGGTCGCCAGGACCGTCGGAGCCGCAGCAGCCGGGCCGCTCGAGGACCGTGAGCGCCGCAAGCGCGTAGTGGTCGCGCACGTCGGCGCGAAGCTGGTCGGTCATCGGAGTCCGGCCGTGAGCGCGATCTCGTGGCGATCGAGCGCGGCGAGCAGGCGGTCGACGAGGCCGACCCGGCAGCACCGTGCCACCTCGGCGGCCAGCCACGCAAGTCGGCGGCGTTCCTGGCGCGCCGGCATCTCCTCGAGCCGGCGTTCGGCGAGAATGACTTCGGAGAACATTGCGGTGGAGATGAGCATCGGAGTGGTGCCTCGGGCTGCGGTGTGAGTGGTCGATGGCGGGAATCTAGGCTATATATCGAGAGTTGTCAATATAGAAGTTCATCGATAGAATGCACGACATGGCGCGCGTCGACGATCCCGATGTCCGGCTGCTGGGAGCCCTGGCCGATCCGGCGCGTCTCGCGATCGTACGGCAGCTCGCGGCGGACGGGGCGGTCTGCGCCTGCGACGTTGCACCGGCCGCCGGCCTCTCCCAGCCCACGATCTCGCATCACCTGCGCGTCCTGCGCGAGGCGGGCGTCGTGCGTGGGGAGCGGCGCGGGACGTGGATCTGGTACGCCCTGGAGCCCGTCGCAAGCGAGCGGCTGGCGGCCCTCGGCGCGGCCCTCCGGCCCGGCGATCCGCGGCCGGCCGCGGCCCTCCGTGGCGCGCTTATCGGCGAAGCAGGTCGGGCGGGACGAGCCAGCGCAGCTCGGCGGAACCGGCCGCCAGCGGCCGCTCCACGTCGAGCAGCGCGAAGGCTCCCTTCCGCATCCGAAGGCCCGGCGACCCCGTGAGCGAGGCCAGGAGGTCGCTGAAGTCCGGGTCGTGACCGACGAGGACCGCTCGAGCCGGCGTCCCCGCCTCGTCCAGGATCGCGTCGACGGTGGCGAGATCCAGGTATGCCGCCAGCCGCGGGTCGACGTGGATCGAGACACCCAGCCGGTCGGCGACGATCTCGGCCGTCTCGCGGGCGCGCACGAGTGGCGAGGTGAGCACCGCGTCCGGGACGAACCCAGCCTCGGCCAGGAGGCGGCCGAGCCGCTCGGCCTGCTGGCGCCCTTTGTCGCTGAGAGGCCGCAGGTCGTCCGGCCGATCCCAGCGTTCCGGGTCGCCGGCGTGCGCGTGGCGCAGCAACCCCAAGTCCATCCTCATGCCTCCCGGCTAATCGGCTCGGGTCCCCGGTCTCGGCCGCGCCGGGCCACCTCGGCGAAGGGCTTGAGCCGGATGCTGATCTCGCCCAGCACGCGCCGGAAGACCACGAGCCGCTCCGCATCGGTCCCGCGTGCAGCCGCCGGGTCGTCGAACCCCCAGTGGATCGACGCGTGCTCACCGGGGAAGACCGGGCAGGCCTCGCGTGCCTGGTCGCAGACGGTGATGACGTAGTCGAACGGCTCGTCGAGGAATTCGACGACCGACTTGGAATGCGCCCCCGACCAGTCGATCCCGATCTCGGAGAGCGCCCGGAGCGTCATCGGGTTGACCGTTCCCGGGTGCGTGCCCGCGGAGTGGACCTCGAAGTCGGGCCCGCCGATGCGGCCGAGGATCGCCTCCGCCATCTGGCTCCGCGCAGAGTTGCCGGTGCAAACGAAGAGCACCCGGACGGGTGGCTGCGACTCCGTCACGGATTGAGGTCCTCGTGCTCGCCGGTGGCCAGGAAGACGACATCCTCGGCGATGTTCGTGACGCGGTCGCCGATCCGCTCGAGGTAATGGGCTGCGATGAGGAGGCGGAGGGCGCGATCGACGTTGGCCGGATCGGCCTGGCCCAGGCGGATCAGCTCGTCGGTGGCGTGGTGGTAGAGCGCGTCGATCGCGTCGTCCTGGAGCGCGACCGCGCGCGCCCCGCCGACATCGGAGTCGACGAGCGCCCGCCCGACGTCGGCAAGGATCCGCGCCGCGAGGCGACCCATCTCGGGGATCCCGACGTACTCCGCGAGCGCCGGGTGCGGCGCAACGTCACGGACCCGCTTCGCGACGTTCGCGATCGAGTCGCCGATCCGCTCCAGCTCGTAGGCGATGTGGTCGAGCGTCAGGAGGAAGCGCAGGTCGCGTGCGACCGGCGCCTGCGTGGCGATCGTGCGGATGATGTGGTCGAGCGCCTCGGCCTGCATCGCGTTGATCTCCGCGTCGCCCTCGATGACCGTCAGCGCGAGCGCCGCGTCGTGCGATTCGAGCGCCTCGACGGTCACCCGGATGCGTTCCTCGATCAGGCTCGCCATCCGGAGCAGCGTCTCCTTGATGATCCGCTCCTCGCGGTCCAGCGAGGGGCGCGCGACCTGGTGCGTCGGCCCGGGGCGGTCCGCCTCGACACGGGCAAGGGTCCCGGCTGTTCGATCGTGCTCCATGTCGGACTCCTCGCCGCTCAGCCGAACCGGCCCGAGATGTAATCCTCGGTCAGCTGCTGCCGAGGGTTGGTGAAGATCGTTGTCGTCTGGTCCATCTCCACGAGGTAGCCCGCTCGATCCTCGCCCATCGAGAAGAAGGCGGTCCGGTCGCTCACCCGCGATGCCTGCTGCATGTTGTGGGTCACGATCACGATCGTGTAGCTTCCCCGGAGCTCCAGCATCAGCTCCTCGATTCGCAGCGTCGCGATCGGGTCGAGCGCGGAGGCCGGCTCGTCCATCAGGATGACCTCCGGGTCCACCGCCAGGGCACGGGCGATGCAGAGCCGCTGCTGCTGGCCGCCCGACAGCGATGTGCCGGGATCGGCCAGGTGGTCCTTCACCTCGTCCCAGAGCGCGGCGCGCGTGAGGCAGCCCTCCACGATCGCGTCCAGGTCCGCTCGTCTCGCACCCCCGCCGAGACGGAGACCAGCCGCCACGTTCTCGTAGATCGACATCGTCGGGAACGGGTTCGGGCGCTGGAAGACCATCCCGACGAGGCGCCGAAGGTCCACTGCATCGACGCCGCGGTCGTAGATGTCGACGCCGTCGAGGAGGATGCTGCCCTCCATTCGCGCCCCGTGGGCCAGCTCGTGCATCCGGTTGAACGAGCGCAGGAACGTGCTCTTGCCGCAGCCGGACGGACCGATGATCGCGGTGATCTCGTTGGCGGGAATGTCGAGCGTGACGTCGCGGACCGCCCGGAACGAGCCGTAGTAGAGGTTGAGGTCGCGCACCTCGATCTTCGTGCTCCGCGCCGCGGGCGCGGGGTCGGGCGCCGCCGACTGGACGCGGACGGCCACGGGCGCGATCGCCGGCCGGAGCGGCCCGGCTGGGGGGCCCTCGACCGGGCGGGTCTCGAGCGCCATCTTCTCCTCCATCATCCGGCCCTGCGGCCCCACGATCGAGCCCGGACGGCGACGTTGACGCCGAGCACGAAGAGCAGCAGCAGGAGCGCGGCGCCCCAGGCCTGGTCGTTGAGCGCGGCGATCGGCTGGCGGGCGCCGCTGTAGATGAAGAGCGGGAGCGCGTCCATCGGCTGGCCGAACCCGCCCACGTTGACGAGGCGCGAGCCGAGCGCCGTGAACAGGAGGGGCGCGGTCTCACCCGCGGCGCGGGCCACGGCGAGCATGACGCCAGTCAGGACGCCCGAGCGCCCGGCCGGCAGGACGACCGAGACGACCACGCGCCAGGTCGGCACGCCGAGCGCCAGCCCCGCCTCCCGGATCTCCTTCGGGACGAGGCGCAGGATCTCCTCCGTCGTCCGCACGATGACCGGCACCATGATCAGCGCGAGCGCGACGCTGCCGGCCGCCGCGTTGAACTGCTTGAAGGGCAGGACCAGGAGCGTGTAGGCCACGATGCCGATGAGGATCGAGGGCACGCCGACCAGGACGTCGGCCGCGAAGCGGACGGTGCGCGCCGATCGACGGCTCGCGAACTCGCTGACGTAGACGCCGCCGAGCACGCCGACAGGGACTGCGACCAGGGCCGCGACTCCCACCATCTGGAGCGACCCGAGGATCGCGTTGAGGGCGCCGCCGCCCGTCCCGAGCGCCCTCGGCGGTTTCGTCAGCAGGTCCAGGTTCAGCGCAGCGGCCCCCTTGATGACGACGAAGAGGAGGATCGCGGCAAGCGGGATCACGCAGACGACGGCGGCGACGAGGGCGACCGTCCGCATGATCCGGTCCACCGTCCGGCGGCGCGAGCCGCGCACCGCGGCGAGTCTCTCGGCGAACGGCGCGCGCGAGCCGGCCAGCATCCCCGGCGTCGCGCTCATCGAGC
>JADGQH010000153.1 GCA_017881985.1 Chloroflexota bacterium
GCGCCCTCGGCAGCGCCACCTTCGACACCGTCAGCCTCGTCCCGGGGCCGTAAGGCGAAGCACGCACGCGTCTTGCCGGCCTGGCCGGTTCGGTCACGCCGCGGGTGACGCGACGGCCGGTCCCGAATACCAGCGTCCCGCGCGCATGACCCGCCGGACGTTGAACGCGTCGTCGAGCTCGACGAGGTCGGCGCGAAGGCCGGCGGCGATCCGGCCGCGATCGGTCACCCCGATCAGCGCCAGCGGGTTTGCGCTGGCGGCCGCGGCCACGCGGGGCATGTCCAACCCGAAGAGCGCCAGGTTCCGCACCGACGTGTCGAGCGCGATGACGGAGCCCGCGAGCGCGCCGTTCGACACGAGCGTGCAGCGGTCGCCCTGCACCTGCACCTCCAGGCCGCCGAGTGAGCCACGCTCCTGCGGCGTGCCGGCAAGATCCACCCCGTCGCTCACGAAGACGAGCCGGTCCGCCGGCTTCGTGCGCAGTATCAGCGGCCAGAGCTCGCGATCCACGTGGTGGCCGTCGGCGATCAGCTCGGTGTAGACATCGTCCCGAGCGAGCGCCACGGCTGCAAGGCCCGGCGTGTGCTGGTGGATCCCCGACATCGCGTTGAACAGGTGCGTGGTGGAGCGTGCGCCGGCCTCGTACCCGGCGTGGGCTTCGGCGGCGGTCGCCACGGAATGGCCCAGCGAGACGACGACACCGCGCTTCGTCAGCCAGCGGATCAGCTCGATCGCGCCCGGCGTCTCCGGCGCGATCGTCGTCAGGCGGAAGCCGTCGACGATGGGCTCGAGCTCCGCGAACGCGATCTCCGCGGCGGCCCGCACGAACGCAGGGTTCTGCGCGCCGACACGCTGCGGCGAGACGAACGGTCCCTCGAGGTTGAAGCCCAGCGGGGCCGCTCCGTCCTCCGGCGCGCCGGGCATCCAGGCGCGGACGCGGTCGGCGAAGGCGCGCAGATCGTCGAGCGGAGCGGTGACGGCGGTGGGGAGGAACGACGTGACGCCGCGGTGGAGCAGCGCGCGAGCCATGCCGTCGAGAGACGTCGCCGAGTGCATCGCGTTGTGCCCGCCCCACCCGTGGACGTGGACGTCCACGAACCCGGGCAGGATCCACGAGCCGCTCGCCGCGGATGGATCCGCCTCGACGGCCGCGATCCAGCCATCCTCCACGACCACCCGGCCCGGCTGGACTCGATCGTCGAGGACGAGCCGTCCCCGGATCACTCCGCCGTCGCGCATCGGTCCGCGCCCCTCATCGATCACGCCGGTCCCGCGGCCTTCGCCGCAGCCTCCGCGCCGTGGATCGCCGCGCCGATCGCCCCGGCCCAGATTCCGAGCTCCGCGCGGACGAGCTCGACCGTGGCCGTCCCGGTCATCCGGACCCGTCGGTCGAGCTCTGCGCGGACCTGCGCGAAGAGGAGCTCGCCTGCCGCCGCCACCCCGCCGCCCACCACCACGCGATCCGGCGTCAGGACCGTCACGATGTTGGCGATGCCGATCCCCAGGTAGCGCCCGACCTGGGCGAGCCCGTCGACGGCACGTGCGTCGCCGGCGGCTGCCGCCCGGACGGCCTCCTCCACCGTCGCCGTACCGCACGTTGCGGCGATGACGTCCGCCCGGGCGAAGGCTTCGACGCAGCCGCGGTTCCCACAGTTGCATAGGGGCCCGTCGGGGTCGATGGTCTGGTGGCCGATCTCGCCGGCCGCGCCGTCGCGCCCGAGATAGAGCGTCCCCCGGATCGCGATCCCGCCGCCGACGCCGGTGCCCAGGGTCATGCCGACGAGCGTCTCGGCGCCCCGGCCCGCCCCGAGGCGGAGCTCGGCGAGCGTGAACGCCCGGGCATCGTTCAGGAGGTGGACGGGCACCCCGACGAGCTGCTCGAGCCGGGCGACCAGGTGCGTGCCCTCCCAGCGCACGGGGATGTTCGGGGTCATGATCACCCGGCCCCCGGCGGCGTCGTAGCGCCCGGGAATCCCGACGCCGACCGAGGCGATCGGGCCCCAGCCGGCGGCCGCGGCGGAGGCCGTCTCCCCGAGCTGGTCGATGATCCCCTCGGCCCCCGCGTCGACGCGGGTCGGGACCCGGTCGGTCGCGATGCGGCCCCACGCCGCATCCGTGAAGTCGACGACGGCCCACTTGAGCTGTGTCCCGCCGAGGTCGAGCCCGAGGTGTCGAGTGGATGTCATCCGAGCGTGACCGGGGCGCCGGCCGTGATCGAGCGGTAGGCCGCGTCGACGATCTCGACTGCCCGCAGCCCATCGGTCCCTGTCACGGCCGGCTCTCGATCCTCGCGCACCGCCGACAGGAACTCCGCCAGCATCCCGGCGTCGGCATCGGGGCCCCATGCCGGCCACGAGATGCCGGCCTCGCGCGTTCCATAGACGCCGAGGTGCTGCCGAAAGGCATCGATGCCGAACGCTCCGCCCGTGCCGATCGCCTGGATGGAGAGGCCGCCCCAGGTCGGGTAGGAGCGGGGCTTGCTCCAGCTGCAGTCGATGGTCGCCGACACGCCACTCGCGAAGCGCAAAGAGACGAGCCCCCCGGTCTCGACGCGCGCGAAGCGCTCCTGGAGGATCCGGTTCGCGACGGCGTAGACCTCGACCACCTCGGAGCGCAGGATCCATCGATACAGGTCCGCCAGGTGGACCACGTGATCCGTCACCGCACCGCCGCCGGACAGCGTCGGATCGACGAACCAGGGGGCGTGGACGTCCGGCATCGTCCCGGTGTTGGCGCCCTCGAGGAAGACCGGCGTTCCGAGCGCCCCGGAGCGAACGGCGGACTCGAGCGCGCGCGCGGCGGGGTTCCAGCGGGTCGGGAACGCGGTCATCAGATGAACGCCGGCGTGGGCGCAGGCGTCCAGGATCGCGCGGGCGTCCACGACCGTTGTCGCGAGCGGTTTCTCGCACAGGACGTGCACGCCTGCCGCCGCCGCGATCTCGACCAGTCGCCGGTGGCGGGCGTTGGCCGAGGCGATCACGACCCCGTCGACGCGCTCGAGGAGATCGTCGACGTCGTCGAACACGCGCGTCCCGACCGGTTCGGCCGCCGTCGCGGCGCGCCGCCGATCCTCGTCCCACACGCCGACCAGGTGTGCGCCCGGCATCGCGGCCAGGAGCGAGATGTACGTCGGCGCATGGACGTGCTCGGCGGAGAGGATGCCGATCCGCAGGGGCGGACGGCCCTGGGCGTCGACGGCCATCACCGGGCCCCCTGCGTGATCCGGACGACAGCCCCGGTCCGGGCGGATTCGTCGGCGGCGAGCGCGATCCTGAGCGCCTCGAGGCCGTCCTCGGCCCCGATCCGCGCCTCGGTCCCGTCGCGGATCGCCCGCGCGAACTCCGCGAGCTCGAGCCGGAAAGGATCCCCCGCAAGGCTCGTGTCGGCCAACGCCGTGGGGCCACCGGACGCCGCGCCCGCCAGGAGGGACGGCATGACGGGCGTGGTCGTCGTCGAGCTCTGCTCGATGAGGCCGTGCGAGCCGGCGATCTCGAAGGACGTCGTGAAGGTGGGTGGCGCGTATCCCCACGATGCGGAGACATGGCTGATCGCGCCGGATCGGTGGGTGAGGATCGCGACGGCGTGGTCGACGCCCGCGTCCGGCTGGGCCACGCTCGCCGACCGGCAGTGAACCGCGACAACGTCGCCGGCAATCCAGCGGGCGTAGTCGAGGTCGTGGACCATCAGGTCGAGGATGATCCCGCCGGACTTGTCGTGATCGAAGAACCAGTGCCCGGCGGGCTGCCGCGGACGGAAGCTCGCCCTGCTGAGGCGGAGGACGCCGGGCTCGCCGATCGCACCATCCAGCACGGCCGCCCGCGCGGCGACGTACTCCGGGAAGAAGCGCACCACCTGTGCCACGAACAGCCGGACGCCCGCCTCGCGGGCGGCTGCGAGCATCGCCTCCGCGTCCGCGAGCGTGCGCGCCATCGGCTTCTCGCAGATCACGTGACGGCCGGCGCGTGCGGCGGCGACGGCAACCGCGGCGTGGAGGTGCGTGGGCGTGCAGACGTCGACGACGTCGACGGCGCCGAAGAGCTCGTCGAGGGACGCCGCGACGCGCGCCCCGTGCCGTTCGGCGAGCGTCGCCGCGCGGCCGGCATCCACGTCGTGGATCACAGTGCGGATGCCCTCGGCCGCCCATGCGGCGACGTGGGTCTCGCCCATGAATCCGGTCCCCACGACGCCGATCCGCAACGGAGCATCGGTGCGCGCCCGGCGCGGGTGGGCACGGTCGGGGAGCGCCCCATCCGGGAGCATCCGATCCGGGAGCGCCCGATCCGGGAGCGCCCGATCCGGGAGCATCCGATCCGCGTGTGATCCGCTCATCGCCAGATCATCGCCCGCCCGCGGCCTCCGTGCTCGTCAGCCATCGCGTCGCGCCGCGAGCACCACCAGCTGCTGGCGGGAGTAGGCGGGTGACTCGTCACGCAGCAGCTGCGCCAGGACGTCGATCGGGAGCTCGTTCAGGATCGCGTGGTTCGGGTTGAAGAGCATGTGCTCGTCGACCGCGAGGCCGAACGCCGACCCCTCCTTCACGGCGTGGTAGAGGTTGCGCGGCCGCAGGGAGTCGCCGACGTTGACGACGTGCACGCCCGCAGCCTGGAGCTCGCCGAAGAGGTCGACGACCGGTCGCACATGGCACGACACCACGTCGCTGACCGCGAGCGTCGTGCGGCCGAACTCGTGGTCCTCGATGACCACCTCGCCCGCGCGCACCTCGCGAACGGTGGCGTTCGTGATCACCGTGACGGGGTGCTTGAAGGGACGCGAGGTCAGCACCTCGGCGTCGCCCTGCGCGAAGCGCTTGCGCAGCACGTACATGTGGATGACCTCGCACTCGGCCGCGAACTCGCGCTTCTCGGTCACGATCGTGACCTGCTTGCCGATGCTGCCCAGGAAGGCGGCCGCGTCCGCCGCGGCGTAGTGGTCGCCCCAGAGGAGCACGTGCGAGCCGAGCTTGTGGAGGGTGCGCGCGCCCGGATGGCACTCGCAGGCGATCTTCGGGCAGGCCATCGCCTCCTCGAATGGCACGATGGTCTCCGCCGCGCCCAGCACATCGGGGACGTAGGAGATCGCGCCGGTCGCGTTCAGGACCACGTCGAACGCGCGGAGCTCGTCCACGCTCGGGGCGTGGTTAAGCCGGATGTCGATGCGGAGGTCGAGCAGCTGGTTCCGGATCCAGTCCAGGTACCAGCGCATCTTCTCCTTGCCCGGCACCATGCAGCAGTAGAGCAGGGCCCCGCCGAGCTCCCCGGCCTTCTCGAAGAGCGTGACCGTGTGCCCCCGCTCCGTGGCGATCCGCGCGGCCTCCATCCCGGCCGGGCCGCCGCCCACGACCGCGACCCGCACCGCCTTCGTCGTCCGCTTCATCTCCGCGTACGCGGGGTTGCCGCAGGCCGCGTTGATCGAGCAGGCAATCTCGTGCTTCGCCATGAGGGACTCCTGCCAGCATCCGCCGAGGCAGGAGATGCACTTCCGGATCGACTTCACGCGCCCGTACTGCGCCTTGACCGGCCAGTACGGGTCGGCCAGGAGCTGGCGGGCCAGGCCGACGAGGTCCGTCTTGCCTTCCGCGATGATCTGCTCGCAGTACTCCGGGTCGCGCAGGGAGTGGCTCGTGATGACGGGGATCCGGATCGCCTTCTTGACCGCCTCGGCGGCGTACGTCGCCCAGCCCTGCGGGTACTGCATCGGGTCGAAGCCGGCGCCGGGGCTCTCCTGCATGCCCATCGAGAGGTCGACGGCTGCGCATCCGGCGCGCTCCAGGACCCGCGCGATCTCGACGCCCTCCTCGGCGCCGCGGCCGCCCGCGTACCACTCGTCGAAGGAGTAGCGCACGAGGACCGGGAAGCCCTTGCCGCACTTCCGCTGGATCGAGTCGACAACCGCGAGCGGGAACCGCATCCGGTTCTCGAAGCTGCCGCCGAAGCGGTCGTTGCGCATGTTGAGGAACGGGCTCATGAACTCGGAGAGCAGGTAGCCGTGGGCCGCGTGGAGCTCCACGGCGTCGAAGCCCGCCTGCTTCACGCGCCAGGCAGCCTCGCTGAAGAGGTCGACGAGCTCGAGGATCTCGGCGATCGAGGCCGCCCGGATCTCCTTGCCCTTCTCGTCGGCGTTCTCGTAGATGATCTCATGCCCCGCGGACCACGGGAGCTTGAGGACCCGGTCGGTCGCTCCGAGCGTGTTGTAGCGAGGGATCGCGCACTGGCGGCCCGGGTGCTGGAGCTGGACGGCGCACCTCGCGCCGTAGCGATGCATCCCCTCGGCGAGCCGCGCGAGGCCCGGGATGTAGTTGTCGCCGTCGGCCACGAGGCACGTCACGGTCGGCCGCCCGGTCTTCATGTCCGGCGTCGTGGCGCCGACGATCACGAACGCGGCCCCGCCGCGCGCGATGTCGGTGTGGTGGTGGATGTCGCGTTCGCTCACCTCGCCGTCGGCGTGGGAGGAGCTGATGTCCGTCGGGACGTGGACCACGCGGTTCGGCAACTCCAGGCCGCCGAGCTGGATCGGGCTGAAGAGGTGCGGGAACGACGGCATGGAGCTCTCCCTGTCTGGCGCGGGTCGCATCCGCGGCGGAGGCGGGACGCCCCGACTGTTGCGCGTCTCGTGCCAGTCTCGCGGTCGACGCGCGCGGGCGGCAATGACAAGAACGGCCGATTAACTGTCAGGAGCGGCTGGCGCGCGCCAGCTGGCCATCGGCTCCGGGCGGCGTCCCGGGCGGTCGGTCGCGGCCCGTGCGACGGCGCCCCGCCCCGCGAGCCGGCCTCGCCCGCCCGTGGTCAGGCGACGCGCACCGGTCCCTCGGGCGCGCGCTCGCGGTCCCGCCGCAGCACGACCTCCGCCGCGCCGGAGCGCTGGTAATAGCGTCGGTAGTCAGCGGGCGACATCGACGAGTAGCGCTGGAACACCTTGTAGAACTGGTTGAGGTTGGTGTACCCGACCGTGTAGGCCACCTCCTGCACGCAGATGTCGCTGGTCAGGAGCAGGCGTTTCGCCTCCGCGAGGCGCAGGTTCGTGACGTACTCCTTGAAGCCCACGCTCGTCGCGTCCTTGAACAGGTGGCGCACGCGCGAGGCGCTCACGTGCACGTGCTCGGACACCCGCTCCAGCGTGAGGCTCTCCCTGAAGTGCTGCTCAACGTAGCTCAGGACCGGTCGGACGTGCTCCTGGCGTTCGCCCGGCGCAGCCGCGCCGTCGGGCGCGACCGCGCCGGGCGATGCCGCCTCGTGCACACGCGCATGCCGCACCAGGACGGCGAGCACGCGCCGAAGGTTCGCGTCCAGAAGATGCCGGTCGGCGGGCTCGCCCCGGTCCCAGATCGCCTTGAGCTCGAGGAGGATCGGTCGCACCTCCGAGGCCGCTGCCCCTCCTCCCGGGAGGCGGTTGGCGAAGGGGCGCCCGCCACACCGGAACGGCGACAGGTAGTCGGTGTCGAAGCTGCGACAGCCCGGCGCCGCGATGAGCTCGGGGCGGAAAAGCGTGAGCAGGAGGCGCATCCGCCCGTCGGGGTCGGTGACACCAACGTGCGGCTCGGCGTCGTCGATCAGGAAGACGTCTCCGGGCTCCGCGGGATAGCTGCGGCGCCCGAACAGGAACCGCCCGCCCCCCTCCAGGCACACCGCGATCTCGAGATACTCGTGCCAGTGCATCTGGTCGTCCGCGCCACGTGTCTCGTACTCGAGCATCGAGAGCGGGAACGACGGGTCGAGCTCGTGCTGCCAGAAGAAGACCGCCACG
>JADGQH010000154.1 GCA_017881985.1 Chloroflexota bacterium
CGTCTCGACACGGCGGCCGAGCATGGCCTCGATGTCGCGCAGCAGCTTCGCCTCGTCGACGCAGACCAGCGAGAGCGCGATCCCGTCGACCCCGGCGCGCCCCGTCCGGCCGATCCGGTGGACGTAGTCCTCCGGCACCATCGGGAGCTCGTAGTTGACGACGTGCGGGAGCGCCTCGATGTCGAGCCCGCGGGCCGCGATATCGGTTGCGACCAGGATGTCAACCCGGCCGGCCTTGAAATCGTTGAGGGCGCGAACGCGCTGTGGCTGGCTCTTGTTGCCGTGGATCGCGGCGGCCGCGATCCCATCACGGACCAGCTGCTCCGAGAGCCGGCTGGCCCCGTGCTTGGTACGCGTGAACACGAGGGCCTGGCGGATGGCGCCGGTCCGGATGAGCCGGCTCAGCAGCTCGCGCTTCCGCTCCCGGTCCACCGGGTGGACGACCTGGCGGACCAGCTCGGCGGGCGTGTTGCGTCGGGCGACCTCGACGGAGGCCGGTCGGTCGAGGAAGCCGTCGGCCAGGCGCCGGATCTCGTCGGAGAAGGTGGCCGAGAAAAGGAGGTTCTGGCGCTTCGCGGGGAGCAGGGCGAGGATCTTGCGGATATCCCGGATGAAGCCCATGTCCAGCATCCGGTCCGCCTCGTCGAGGACGAGGATCTCGACCCGCGAGAGGTCGATCGTCCGCTGGCCGACGTGGTCGAGAAGCCGGCCCGGCGTCGCCACGACGATCTCGGGACCGGCGCGCAGGGCCCGGACCTGGGGGTCGAAGCCGACGCCGCCGTAGATCGTTGTGGAGCGGAACCGGTGGCGGGCGCCGTAGGTACGGACGCTCTCCTCGACCTGGAGCGCGAGCTCGCGGGTCGGCACGACGACAAGGACACGAATGGGACCGCGTCGGTCCGTGGCGGGGACCCGCCGGTCCGTGATGGGAGCCTGCCGGTCGCCCGCCGGCGCTGCCGTCCCGAGCAGCTGGATGATCGGGAGGACGAACGCGGCGGTCTTGCCGGTCCCGGTCTGGGCGCCCGCGAGCACGTCGCGCCCGGCAAGGACGAGTGGGATCGCGGCCGCCTGGACGGGCGTGGGCTCGGTATAGCCCTGGTCCGCGACCGCGCGGAGGAGCTCGGGCGTCAGCCCGAGGTGATCGAATGACATGGAAATGACGCTCCTGGCGAGGCCCTCCCGCGCGATGGCGGGGCCCGGTCAGGGCGCTGGATGGATCGGGATCGCGGCTGGGAAACCGTGGCGCTGACCGGAGCGCCTATCGAACACGTACGCCGCGAGCATACCCGGAATCGCCGGATGGCCCCTCCCGCGCGGCGGGAAGGCTCGATTCGCGCCGCACCGCCCTTGACGCGCGAGCCGGTCGAGGTTCACCGTGCGGATGTGAACGACAGTGGTGGTGGCTATCGCATCGGTCCCGACGCGGGCGAAGTCTACGGCCTCGCGACCGCTCGCGAGCTCGAGCGCGGAACCAAGCCTCCTCGGCTCGAAACCGGCCGGTGGCCCAGCGGCCGGGTCGCGGTGCGCGCCGTGCTGCTCGTTGTCGCGCTGCTCATCGTGGCCGGCTGGGTGCTGACTGCGACGCACGGGCAGCTCTGAGCGTCGCGATCCTGAGGGGGATTGAACTCGGGTCGCGGCCGGGTTCCTCCGACCCGCAGCTGGGGCGGCGTCAAGTGCTTACCCACCGCACCTTCAGGCCAGCACGGCTCCAGACGCGCGGGCGTCGGCGGCGAACGACGCGAGGGCGTCATCCGAGATCACGGATTCGGGAAGGAGCGTCTGGACGCGGCTGACGCCCGCCTCGCGATACGCCGCCAGCACGTCCTGGCGGGCGCGCCCTGCCGGGGCGAGCTGCTCGTGCCAGATGTGCACCGAGATCGGCAGCGTCGCCGGGTCGCGCCCGATCTCCTCGCACCGGGAGCGGATCACGGGCAGTGCCTCTCGCACCTCACTGGGCTCGAGTCCATCGAGGTTCAGCTCATCGGCGAAGCGGGCGGCCAGACGCCAGGTCACGATCGGCCCATTGCCGCCCACCATCACCGGGACGCGCGGCTGCTGGACCGGCTTCGGGACGTTGATCGCGTCGCGCACGTGCGCGTGCGTGCCCTCGAACGTGGCGTGGTTCGCCCGTCCCGGTGCCAGCATCCGCGTGATGACCTCCAGGTCGTCGGCGAGCCGGGCGAGACGCTCCCTCGTCTCCGGGAATCCGTAGCCGTACGCCAGCCACTCGTCGCGCTTCCACCCGGCGCCGATGCCAAGCTCCATTCGGCCGCCGCTGATGGCATCCATCGTCGAGATCATCTTCGCGGTCAGGGCGGGATTCCGGAACGCCGTGCAGATCACGATGTGCCCCAGGCGGACGCGCGACGTGAGCGCGGCGAGCGCCGCAAGCGCCGTGAACGATTCGAACGTGATCTCGTCCGTCGGCCGCGGGACGGTGTGGAAGTGGTCGAAGAGCCAGACCGACTCGAAGCCGAGCGTCTCCGCCTGCCGGGCGACCTCTACGGTGCGGCGCCATGCAGTGAGCGTCTCCCATCCGTCGTACTCGCCGATCCACCCCTGTGGCGCGATGATCCCGACCTTCATGGCACCTCCAACCTGCGCGTGAACGGTCCGTTCACAGTATCCCGGCCGCTGGATGGAGGTCGGTCGCGCGCCAACGGCGATTCAGGGGTTCGCAACGCCCTGGAGCTCCGCCTCCGAAGCGGCCGCAGCGCGTCGCTATTCCTGACAGGAACTGGCATCAATGGCTGCGATGATCCCCTTCCAGGAAGGTAGCCCGGGGGGAACAGCGGATGATCAGCCAGATGGCGCTCGCAGTGGTCCAGTGGGAACGCGAGCGAGAGATCCAGGAAGCGATTCGTCGCAGGCGCCTGCTCGCGGGCGATGGTCCGGACCCGGACCTCGGAAGCGTGGCGATCGCCGCCCGATTGCGGCGCCGCGCTCGACCCACTCAGCCGGCTCGACTCGCGACCCCATAGCGCTCGGCGAGCCCGCGAGCGGCTGTCACCAGCCGCTCGCGAAGCTCCTCCGGACCCATCGCCTCGACTCGGCCTCCGAGACGCAGCAGGTCGAGATAGGCGATGTCCATCGACTCATGGCGGAACCGCACCGTCTCGCCCCCGTCCTCGCTCGCTCGGCCGACCCTGCGCAGCGTCGCCGCGGCGGTGGGTCCGATCGTTCGCTCCAGGGCCTCGCGGCAGCCGGGCTGGACCCGAGCCACAACCTCCACGGGCGCCTGTGCCTCCTCGAATCGGGCCGTCGAGGCGGCCCAGAAGGCCGCGAGGTCGAAGTCGGCAGGTCGCTCGAACACGTCGCCCAGGACCGCGTCCTCGATGCGCGAGACGCGGAACGTGCGTGGCTCGCCCTTCGAACGGGCCACCAGGTACCAGGTCCCGCCCTTGAGGACCAGCCCGAGGGGCGCCAGGCGGCGGCGCTCGACATGCTCCTCGCGACGGTAGGTCAGCTCGACCTCGCGGCCCTCCCAGACGGCCGACGCGAGCAGCTCGAGGCTGGGCATGAGCTCCGCCTGCTGGAACCAGCCTGGGGCGTCGAGGTGGAACCGCGCCTGGATCCGGGCCGCGCGGGTTCGCAGCTCGGGAGGAAGGGCCGCCATCACCTTGAGACGAGCGGCGGCGACGACCGTGCCCAGGCCGAGCTGTGCCGCCGGCCCCGGGAGCCCCGACAGGAAGAGCGCCTCGGCCTCCTCGGAGGTCAGGCCCGTGAGGCGGGTGCGGTACCCGTCCACGAGGCGGACGCCGCCCGCCGGACCGCGTTCGGCGTAGATCGGGACCCCGGCTTGGGCGAGCGCCTCGACATCGCGGTACACGGTCCGGACGGAGACCTCGAGCTCGCTCGCGAGCTGCGCCGAGGTCTGGTGGCCGCGGGCCTGGAGCAGCAGGAGCAGGTTGACGAGGCGGCTCGCGCGCATCGTCGCCAAGCATAGCCGGGTTCCTGACAGGACCTGTCAGGTATTGGTGCGAGCCTCCGGCCGCGGTCGCCCGCACGACCTGCTCGTCGGCAGCCTGTTGGCGAGCTTCGCTTGCGTACGACCGCCCCCGGCCCCACGCCGCGTTCGGCGTCCGCCGAAGCAGCTCGGCCGGCGACGTGGGCGCGCGTATGTGCCGGCCGGCTCCCCGCGCGCATCAACGGCCGGTCCATTCTCGGCCGGATGGCCCTGTTGCGCGGATTCTCCTCACCCTAGCGTGGCTGCCATCGCCGTGCGTAATGCGGGCCACGTCTCTGCACCGGCCTGCGGAGCGCGGCCTTTGTTTGGAGGGCTCGATGACCGCCGGATCGGTCTCTGCGCTGCAACACTCCGAGGACCAGGACCTGATCGACCGGATCATCGGCGAGCGGGTTGGCCGTCCCGGCGCGCTCCTCGGCATCCTGGAGCAGCTGCAGGACCGCAACCCCCACAAGTTCCTCCCGATGGAGACGCTCGAGTACGTGGCGGCGCGCACGGGCATCCCCCAGTCGCAGGTCTACGGCGTCGCGACGTTCTTCGCGCTGTTCAACCTCGACCCGCAGGGCACGCACACCGTGGCCATCTGCCGCGGCACCGCGTGCCATACCCGCGGCTCGCGACCGCTGCTCGAGCGCGTGAAGCTCCAGCTCGGCCTTCGGGACAGCAGCGACGGCGCCGACAAGATCTCGCTGACGACCCCCGACCAGCGCTTCACGATCCGCACCGTCGCCTGTTTCGGCCAGTGCGCGCTCGCGCCGGTCGTGGAGATCGACCACGCGATCCGCGGCCACGTGAAGGAGCAGGTCCTGATTCGCGAGGTCGAGGCCCTGCGACGGGAGGGGGCGCGATGAAGATCCAGGACTTCGCTGCCTTTTCCGCCACCCGCGAAGCCGGGCTGGCCAAGCTGCTCCCCGGCAGGCCGCGCATCTCGGTCGGCATGGGCACGTGCGGCTCCGGGAACGGCGCCGAGGCCGTCTACCACGCCTTCCGGTCCGAGATCGACGCCCGCGGGATGGCCGTGGACCTGGTGCCGGTCGGCTGCTTCGGCTTCTGCGCCGAGGAGCCGCTCGTCAACGTGTGGGTGCCCGGCCACCCGCTGCTGATGCTCCACCGCGTGCAGCCGAAGCACGTCGACGGAATCCTGACCGGCCTCGGCCACGGCACCCTGCCGCCCGCCGAGCTGGTGCTGTGCAAGATCGAGGAGTGGGACCACCTCACCGGCCGCGTGAAATACGGCACCGGCTACCCGGACGTGCCGAGCTGGAACGAGATCCCGTTCTTCAACGGCCAGGTCAAGATCGTCCTCCGGAACTGCGGGCTGATCAACCCCGACGACATCGAGGAGTACATCGCGATCGGCGGGTACCAGGCCCTGTACAAGGTCCTGATCGACCAGAACCCCGTCGGCGTCATCGAGCAGATCAAGGCGGCGAAGCTGCGCGGCCGCGGCGGCGCTGGCTACCTGACCGGCAACAAGTGGGAGTTCCTGCAGAAGGCGGCCGGGCCCGAGAAGTACCTCATCTGCAATGCAGACGAAGGCGACCCCGGCGCCTACATGAACCGCAACGAGATCGAGTCCGACCCGCACAGCCTCCTCGAGGGCATGATGATCGCGGGCTTCGTGACCGGCGCGCCGAAGGGGATCATCTACGTCCGCGCCGAATATCCCCTCGCGGTGCTGCGCCTCGAACGCGCAATCGAGCAGGCTCGGGCCTACGGCGTCCTGGGCGACAACGTCCTCGGACGCGGGTTCAGCTTCGACATCGAGACGGTCGAGGGTGCCGGCGCCTTCGTGTGCGGCGAGGAGACCGCGCTGATCGCGTCGCTCGAAAGCCAGTCCGGCCGGCCGCGGTCGCGCCCGCCGTTCCCGGCGCAGAAGGGCCTGTACGGCAAGCCGACCAACATCAACAACGTCGAGACCTGGTACAACGTCGCGCCGATCGTCTCCAAGGGTCCAGCCTGGTTCACCGAGACCGGCAGCACGAAGAGCGCGGGCACGAAGGTGTTCTCGCTGGTCGGCAAGGTCCACAGCACCGGCCTGGTCGAGATGCCGCTCGGCACGCCGCTCTCGAAGTTCATCTACGACATCGGCGAGGGCGGCACCAACGGCCGCGAGATCAAGGCCGTGCAGACGGGTGGCCCCTCGGGCGGCTGCATCCCGGCGGAGATGTTCGACACGCCGGTCGACTACGAGACGCTCGCCCAGCTCGGCTCGATCATGGGCTCCGGCGGCATGGTCGTGATGGACGAAGACAACTGCATGGTGGACGTCGCCCGCTACTTCATCGAGTTCACCCACTCGGAGAGCTGCGGCAAGTGCGTCCCGTGCCGCGTTGGCCTCGACAAGGCCCTGAGCATGCTCAACGGCTTCACGCTCGGCACGGCCACGCACCAGGACATCGGGGCGCTCGACGAGCTGTGCCGCATGGTCCGCGACACCTCGCTCTGCGGGCTCGGCCAGAGCGCGCCGAACCCCGTTCTCACCAGCCTGCGCCACTTCCGGCATGAGTTCGAAGATCACATCGTGGCCAAGCGCTGCCGCGCCGGTGTCTGCGAGGAGCTGGCGCTCTCGCCGTGCGAGAACTCGTGCCCGCTGCACATGAACATCCCGCGCTTCCTCCAGCTGTACAAGGAGGACCGGGTCGAGGATGCATTCCTGTCGGTGATCCTCGACAACCCCCTGCCGGCTTCGACGGGGCGCGTCTGCCAGCACCCCTGCGACGATCGCTGCCGTCGTGCCGCGCTTGACGAGCCCGTGAACACGCGCGACGTGCACCGCAGGATCGCCGACGAGGTGCTGCTCTCCGCCGCGTTCGAGCCGATGGTCAGCCGCGTGCTCGAGCGCAGGCTCGAGCCGACCGGGCGCGAGGTCGCGATCGTGGGTGCCGGTCCCACCGGCCTGACCTGCGCGTACTACCTCGCCCTGCTCGGTCACAGCGTGACCGTCTACGACCCCCGTCCCGCCGCCGGCGGCATGCTCCGCTATGCCCTGCCGGAATACCGGTTGCCCAAGGCGGTGCTCGACAAGGAGATCGAGCTGATCGAGCGCCTGGGCGTCAAGTTCCAGTTCAACGTGAAGGTCGGCGAGGACCTGGCCCTCAACGACATTGCCCACCAGTTCGACGCCGTCTTCCTTGCGATCGGGACCTGGAAGGAGGGGTGGGTCTACCTGCCCGGGACCGAGCTCGCGGGCGTGATCCCGGCGCTGCCGTTCCTGGAGGCAGTGTCGCGGGACGAGAACGTCCCGATCGGGAAGAACGTGGTGGTGATCGGCGGAGGCAACGCCGCCATCGATTCCGCCCGCACGGCGCGCCGGCTGGGCGCGGACGTGACGATCGTCTACCGCCGCGAGCGGAAGGACATGCCGGCAATCCCCGAGGAGATCGAGGCGGCCGAGCACGAAGGCGCGAAGGTCGTCTACCTCGCCGCTCCGCATCGGATCGTGGGCGACAAGAACGGCCAGGTCCGCGCGCTCGAGGCAGTCAGGACGAAGCCCGGCGAGTTCGACACGTCCGGCCGCCGCACACCGGTGCCGACCGACGAGGTGATCCGCATCGAGTGCGACAGCGTGATCCTCGCCGTGGGCGAGAAGGTGGACCCCGACTTCAGCAAGGCTTCCGGCCTGGTGGTGGAGGAGGCCGGCACGATCCAGGTCGATCGCTATTCGCTCGAGACCAGCCGCGACCGGTTCTACGCCGGCGGCGACCTCATCACCGGGGCGTCGAACGTGTCGAACGCGATGGG
>JADGQH010000155.1 GCA_017881985.1 Chloroflexota bacterium
GACGGCCGACGGGAGCGAGTTCGCCACTGCGCTCGCGAGCGAGCTCCCGCGGCTCGTGCACCTGGCGACCCGCCTGGTCCGGGACCCGGACCAGGCCGAGGACTGCGCCCAGGAGACCATCGTCGGCGCCTGGCGGCGCCGAGACCAGCTTCGGGACCCGGCGTCGCTCGGAGGGTGGCTCCGCCGGAGCCTGGTCAACCGGATCATCGACCGCTCCCGGATTCATCACGACGAGCTGGATATCGAGGCCGTCGAGGCGGACTGGCGGGATGACCGGTATTCCGTGGCACCCGAGCGCGTGCTGGAGCGAGCCGAGCTCCGGGACGAGCTCGAGGACGCGCTGGCGCGCCTCCCGGTCATCTACCGCGTCACCGTCGTGCTCCACGACGTCCTCGGATGGACGGGGATCGAGATCGCACGGGCGATGTCGACGGGACTACCGGCCACGAAACAGCGCCTGCGGAGGGGTCGGATGCTCCTCGTGAGCGCGCTTGCGGAGGATGACGAGCGACGGCGGGCGAGCCTCGCCCAACCCCTGCGCTGCTGGCGGGCGCGGCGGCACGTATCTGCATATCTCGACGGCGAGCTTGATGCCTCCACGCGAGCTGCCGTCGAAACGCACCTCGAGGCGTGCCCAACCTGCCCGCCGCTGTACGCGAGCCTCGTCGGCGTTCGCGCGACCCTCGGCGGCCTGCGCGACCCCGACACGGTGATCGAGGATGCCATGGCAATCCGGATCCGCGAGCAGCTGGACGAGCAGGTCGGCCGGCCGGGCCGGCGACGAAGCGAGTCCGAGGATGCGTGAGCCCGAGCCGCCGGCAGGTTCGAGCCGTCGGGAGCGCTGGGACGAGCGCCACGCCGCGCAGGAACCGATCGAGTCGTCCGAGCCCGATCCGACCCTCCTCGACGAGATCGGCGCTCTCGCGCCTGGGCGCGCCGTGGACCTGGGAGCCGGCGACGGGCGGAACGCCATCTGGCTTGCGCGTCGGGGGTGGGACGTCACGGCGGTCGATTTCTCGCAGGTGGCGATCGATCGCGGGCGCACACTCGCCGCTGCGGCCGGCGTCGACCTCGAATGGGAGCTGGCCGACCTCATGGAATGGGCACCCGGCGACCGGCCCTACGACCTGGTGGTGCTGTTCTTCATCCATCTCCCGCCCGAGGAGCGACGCGAGGTGTACGCGCGGGCGGCCGCGGCCGTGGCGGCCGGTGGCACGCTGCTGGTTGTCGGGCACGACCGAACGAACATCGCGGATGGGGTCGGCGGCCCGCAGGACCCCGACCTGCTGATCACACCGAGCGAGGTCGCGGCCGACCTCACGGGCTTCAGGGTCGACCGGGCCGAGACCGTTCGACGTGGGCAGGGCCCCGGCCGCGGACCGATCGACACGATCGTCCGCGCGGTCAGGGTCGCGAGCTGAAGACCG
Organism: Chloroflexota bacterium; assembly: GCA_017881985.1. Lineage (GTDB taxonomy): Bacteria > Chloroflexota > Limnocylindria > Limnocylindrales > CSP1-4 > CTSoil-043. The sequence continues at coordinate 1,428 of JADGQH010000155.1, forward strand.
TCGGCTGACGACCGCCGCCCCTCATCAGCGGGTCGGCAGCGGATCAGACCGGGCTGGCGAAGCAGCCGGTCACCCGCGGTTCAGCTGCACGAGCTGGCGGCCGCTCGCGGTCCAGGCGTTCATCCCGCCATCGAGGTTGTCGATGTTCGTGTAGCCGAGGTCGATCAGGGTCTGGGCCGCGATCGCGCTCTCGTTTCCGCTCCGGCAGTAGACGACGATCCTGGCGCCCTTGTCTGCGGGCAGCTGGGTGGCGCGCGCGGCGACGTCCGTGTACGGGACGTAGAGATCGGTCCCGGCGATCTCGCCGATGTACGGCGTCTTCACGTTGAGGAGCGTGAAGTCCTTCTTCGCGAGCATCGAGGCGAGCGTGTCCGGGGTGATGTTCGTCCAGTGGCCGCCGTTCGCCTGGATCACGGTCCCCTGCGGTCCGCCCGATGTCGCCGCGCCGCCGTTGCCCGGTTGCCCGGAGAGGATGGCCCAGCCGGCGACGACCGCGATGAGCACGACCGCGAGCGCTGACCCCAGCAGCACCCACCGACGGGTGGTGCCCGACCCGGCCGAATTGCGGTTCGCGGTGCCCGACCGCCCTGTCGAGCCGCCCGTGCGCGGCGCGATCGCGGTTGCCCGGCGGCTCTTGCGCTTGCTGGCCATCGTGACGATCTCCCTCGAGAGGATGGGAAGTGCGGTCGGACGTTCAGCCTGCCGCGGCAGCCGCGGTCGGCACCGGGGCTACGGTCCCGAGAGGATCCGTGCCCGGCCCGAGGACGATGACCTCGGCCGTCTGCTCAGAGCCGTCGTCGGCGCGCAGGAGGTACGCGTGGTGGATCTCCGTGATGCCGCTCGAGAGCGTCGCGCCGACGCTGCAGTACTTGGTCGCGGACAGCTCGATCGCGCGACTGAGCGCGTCCACGTCGATCGCGGACCCCTCCACCACGTGGAGCACATCGATCCGGGTGAAGGCGTTCGGGTGCTCGTCCATCTGCACGGCCTCGGCGCGCACCTCGTACCGGGTGACGTCCTGGCGCTTCTTGCGAAGGATCGAGATCACGTCCATCGCCGTGCAGCCGGCGAGCGCCATCGGGATCAGCTCAGCCGGGCGTGGCCCGGCATCTCCCTTGCCGTCGTCCAGGATGAACGCGTGCCCGCTGCCGGACGTTGCGACGAAGCGGAGGGTGGTCCCGTCGAGCGTGACGGATGCCGTCTTGACAGCCATGCGTTGGATCTCCGTCCAGGGTTCGTTGGGGCGGCCGTCGCGTCGGGCGCGGCGGCCCCCGGAATGGGGTGCGTCAGGCGCCCGCCGCGAGCGCGTCGATCGCCCGGACCAGGCGTGCCTTCGCCTCCTCGGCGACGGCGCGGACGCCGGGGGCGTCGACGATTCCGAGGGCGGCCATCGGGTCCATCGCCTCGACCAGGATCTCGCAGCCATCCTCGCGGAGGACGACGTTGCACGGCAGGAGCGCGCCCACGGACGGATCGGCCTCGAGTGCCCGATGGGCGAGCGGCGGGTTGCACGCGCCGAGGATGAGATAGGGCGACCGGTCGACGCCGAGCTTCGCCTTCATGGTCGCCTGCACGTCGATCTCGGTGAGGATGCCGAAGCCCTCGGCCTTGAGCGCGGCCTCGACGCTCGGTCGCACGCTGGCGATCGTCCCCGGAAGCCTCGTTCCGAACGTGAAGCTGGTCAGAACGGTCAATTCGGTCACCTCGGGATGCCAGGAAGGGAGGCGTCGGGCGCGCGCCCGACAGCCGGGATCACGGCGCGCTCAACCCGGCGGGCAACGATCGCGGAGATGATGTCGCAGGCGTCCGTGATGGCGGGCTCCGCGAGCCGATAGACCACCGTGGTTCCGACCCGCCGGCCTTCGACGAGCCCGGCCGTCCGCAGGACTGCGAGGTGCTGACTCGCGTTCGGAAGCGCCGCCCCGATCTCCAGCGCGAGCTCGCCCACGGATCGTTCGCCCGCCCGCAGGGCGGCGATCAGCATCAGCCGCTTCGGGTCGGTCAGGACCCGGCACACGTCGGCGTGGAGGCGGTAGTGCTCGAGCGTCTGTTGCGTCTGTTTCACGGTCGCGGACATTCCTCGGCTGGTCATGCGTCTCGGATCGCAGCGCCATCCTAGCAGGTGCTTGCGTACTTGCGCAAGTCACAGAGTTATCCGTTTGCCCGGCGGGCCGGCGATCGCGTCGCCCCTGGGGCCGACGTCGAGATGTCCGCGACCCCGAGGGCGCAGTCCGACAGGTGGTGGCATACTCCGCGACGTCGATCGCCCGCTTCGGGTGACGACCCCCGTGAGGGGGCCATCAGGTCCAGCGTGGCGATGAGCCCAGGGCCCGCAATACCAGGACGGCGTCAGGCTCGCCCGGAACTTGCACAGACCCAACGCAGCGCCTCGAAGTCGGGTCGATCTCGATTGCCGTCCCCGTTCCACCGCTCGTCGCGATCGTCTCGCGACGCCCCGGTAGGGAGGAGGCACGACGGTTGCCAGCGATTGAAAACGGCGCCCAGCGGGCGTCAGGCCGACCAATCCCCGTCCGAGCCCCCGCCGCCACGACGACCCCGGTGCGAAACGGTCTCCCGTGGCGGTTCTGCGGCTGGTGCGGCGCCGAGATGCGCTGGTACCACGCCGGCGACGGCTACGATCGCGACACCGGCGAGTTCGGCCCGAACTTCGCCTGGCGCTGCCCGAACTGGCAGCCGGGCGAACGGAGCCGGACCCACGACGTCAGCAACACGACGATCCGCGACCTGCGCGGCGAGGCACTCAGCCAATGAGCCGCCGTAACGACGAGCAGCGAGCCCGCGACGCGGCCCAGGCGAGGGCGCGGCGCCTCCGCCGGAAGGTCGCAGCAGTGGTCCTCCACGACGTCGTCGACGGTCACGGCGGGTTCGGACCCAGGTCCGAGTTCGGGACCCCGCCTCGCCATCGTGAGCTCGAGGTGCTCGCGGAGGTCTGCCAGCACGGGGGCGTCCAACAGGCCGCGTACTGCCTGCGGATCAGCTACTCGACGGCGAAGAACAACCTCTCGTCGCTCTACCAGCGACTTGGCGCGGTCTCGATCCCCCACGCCCTCCTGCTCCTCGGATGGATCGATGTCCCGAGCCGGGCGCGGCGTCCCCACCGGCTCGTTCAGCAGGTGTCCTGACCACAGAGATGTCGCCGGGGGCGATCGTGCCTTCGCCACCGATCCAACCTCGAACGGCATGCCCGTGGCGTGCGATGCCGCGTGACGGACCGTGCCCGGTGCGCGACACTTGCGGCTTGCGACGGCGCCCGTCGAGCATGGAGGTTCCCGGTGTTCGTGCCGCTCTCGGTCCTCGAGTTCCGTGACAGAGCCGCGACCTATTTCGGCGACAAGGTCGGCATCATCGACGGCGAGCAGCAGTTCACCTACCGCGCCTATGCCGAGCGCACGCATCGGCTGGCGAATGCGCTCGTCGGGCTCGGGATCAAGGCCGGTGATCGCGTCTCGTTCATCACGTACAACACGCACCACCTGCTGGAGGCTTACTACGGCGTCCTGGAGGCGGGGGCCGTCCTGAACCCGATCAACATCAGGCTCACCCCGCGCGAGATCGCCTACATCCTCGACCATGCCGGCTCGAAGCTGGTGGCCTTCCACCGCGACTTCCTGCCCCTCGTGGAGGCGATCGTCCCCGAGCTCACGACGCGACCGCGCTTCGTGATCCTGGAAGGCGAGCCGGGCGGCATCGCGAGCGACGAGTACGAGGCGCTCCTCTCGGGCGGCTCCCCGGAGCCGCGCCACCCGCAGGTCGACGAGAACGCCACCGCCGAGCTCTTCTACACGAGCGGCACGACCGGCCTGCCGAAGGGCGTCGCCCTCACCCACCGTGAGCTGTACCTCCACTCCGTGCACGCGCAGATCGCCCTCGGGTTCGGCGAGGAGGACGTGGTCCTCCACGTGGTCCCGCTCTTCCACGTCAACGGCTGGGGCGTCCCGCACTTCCTCACGATGGTCGGCGGCCGCCACGTCATGCTGCGACGCTTCGATCCGACCGCGCTCATGGAGCTCGTCCAGCGCCATCGCGTGACGCGCCTGCTCGCGGTGCCGGCGATCTTCAATGCGCTCGTCCACCACCACGAGCGTCCGAGCTTCGACCTCTCCAGCCTTCGCCAGGTGATCATCGGCGGGTCCCCGGCCTCGCCGGCCCTCGTGGGCGCGCTCGAGGAGCAGCTCGGCGTGCAGGCGATCGTGGGGTATGGCCTCACCGAGACGGCGCCGATCCTCACGCTCGCTCAGCCGCGCCAGGTCCTCACGGACGCCGAGCCGCCCGAGCGCCGCCACGAGCGCCAGGCGCTGACCGGCTGGCCGATCCCGGGCGTCCAGCTCCGCGTCATCGACAGCGAGGGGCGCGACGTCCGGCCGGACGGCGAGCGGATCGGCGAGATCGTGGTGCGCGGCAACAGCGTCATGTCCGGCTACTACCGCGATCCGGATGCAACGGCGGCGGCGATGCGCGACGGCTGGCTCCGCACGGGCGACATGGCGACGCTCGACGAGGCCGGCTACGTCCTGATCAAGGACCGCTCCAAGGACGTGATCATCCGCGGGGGCGAGAACATCTCGTCCGTCGAGGTGGAGAACGCGCTGGCCGCCCATCCTGCGGTCCTCGAGTGCGCGGTCGTCGCCGCGCCGGACGGCACGTTCGGCGAGGCACCCGTGGCGCTCGTCGTGCTCAAACCCGGGATGGAGGCGAGCGCGAAGGAGCTGAAGCTCTTCTGCCGCGAGCGGCTCGCGCGCTTCAAGGTGCCGCGGGAGATCCACTTCCGCGACACCCTGCCGAAGGGCGGGACCGGGAAGATTCTGAAGACCGAGCTACGCGAACCCTTCTGGACGGGCCTGGAGTCCCGCGTCCACTAGGCCGGCGAGCCGGCCTGGCGCGACGGCGGCGTCGACGCGACGGCGGCGTCGACGCGACGCCGGATGGGCGCCTGGCGCGACCGCGCCTACGGCAGGAGCTGGCGCAGCGCGAAGAGCACGTTCGCAGGGCGCTCTGCCAGCCGGCGCATGTACCACGGGTACCAGAAGGCGCCGTAGGCGATCAGCGTGCTCGCGGGGAAGCCTGCCGCGTTGAGCCTGGCCAGCTCGCGGGCGCGGATGCCGTAGAGCATGTGCACCTCAAGCGACCCGCGTGCCACCCCCGCCGAATCGGCGAACGCGGCGATCCGCTCGATGAGGCCGCTGTCGTGGGTTCCGAGCGCGCAACGGGCGCGACCATCCCGGGCCGCCTCCGCCAGCACGAGCGCGAGCGCCTGGTACGCCGCGTCCACCTCGGGTCGCCGGCGGAAGGCGATCGCAGCGGGCTCGTCGTACGCGCCCTTCACGAGCCGCACGGCCGGCCGGAGCGGCAGGAGGCGGCGCAGGTCCGTGGGCGTCCGCTTCAGGTACGCCTGGAGGCAGATCCCCACGTTGGGATGCGCTGCCCGGAGACGTTCGTAGAGGTCCATCGTCGCGTCGACGTAGGTCGAGCCTTCCATGTCGAGCCAGAGCCAGGTGCCGGCCTCAGCCGCCCGCGCGGCGAGGGCGTCCAGGTGACGGAAGCAGGCCTCGGAATCAATGTCGAGCCCGAGCTGGGTGGGCTTCACGGAGAGCTCGGGCGGGTGCGGCAGCGACGTCTCGCGATCGAGGAGCGAGCGGTAATGGGCCGCGACCTCGTCCGCTTCCGCAAGCTCGGCCAGGTTCTCGCCGAGCCGGGTGAAGAGGATCCCCTGACCGCTTGCCGCCAGCCCCGCGGCCGCGGTGAAGGCCGACTCCGCGTCCTCGCCGGGCATGAAGCGTCGAACCGCCCGACGCACGAACCCCAGGCGCGGCAGGCGCCTGCGCAGCCAGGGGTTGCGGGCCATCCAGAGCAGAACGGACCTGGTCACATCGCCTCCTCCGGCGGGGCGCACAGCCGCCCCGGATTCCGAGGCTCAGCCTAGTACACGAGGCGCGCCAGCACCCACCGGCGGGAGCGCCGGATACGCCGGGGCCTGGCCGATCGGATTGATGCGCCGGGCACGCCGCGGCGCGGTCGATCGACGGGGTGCGCCGGGTACGCCGAGGGCCGGGCACGCCGAGGGCCGGCCGATCGACGGGATGCGTTCCGGCGGTGCCGATGCAGCTTCCGCTTCGGGCTCGAATACCGCCCTGACTTGCCCTCCTGCCGTCTGCGCCGGCGAACACGCGTAGGCATATGCGTCGGGCGAGCAACGGGCAGGCGATGAGACCCCGCTCATTGCAGGGATTGCGTAGGCAGCAGGTAATGATGTAATCT
>JADGQH010000156.1 GCA_017881985.1 Chloroflexota bacterium
CCCGCGCGATGGCCTGCGGTCGACGGCGGCCTATCGCCGGTCGGCCACGTCACGGGTGCTCCGCCGGATGATCCTCGACGCCATGGGGTAGGCGGCGAGGGCACCTCCGCTCCGCGACTATTCCGCGAAGCGGGGAGCCGCCAACCGCGATCCGCCGGCGGCGGCCGTCGGGATGTGCGGCATGGAGCCGGTCACGCCGGTCAGCAGGGTCGCCATCAGGGCGGCCGGTTTGAGCGATAGCTCCTCCCCATCGGCAGCGCCGGTCGGCGTCGCCTCGACAAGGGCGAACGTGTCAGCGTCGAGGACGGCCCGGAAGCCGGGGGCCGTGTACATGATCCGTGCGTTCGCGGCGCCGGTATCGGAGGCGGCGATCCGGTGTGTCGCGCCGTCGAAGCGCGCCTCCATCACCCCGTTCCCCAGGAGCATGAACGCGTTTGTCGCCTGCGACTCGAAGTCGGCGCGGTCGAGGTAGAGCCGCGGCTTGTCGACGAACGGGCGGCCCGAGGTCGGGCAGGCGGTCACGCAGGTTCCGCACTCGTTGCAGAAGTCGGTCAGGACCGCGATCTGGAGCGGCTGGCTCACGACGAAGGGCGTGGATCCGGTCGCGACGACGGCGCCGTCGGAAACAGCCAGCACCGCGAGGTCGGCGCGCACCGGCGTCATCTGGTAGGTCATCAGGGCCATGTTGGGGCAGACGCCGACGCACAGGCTGCAGATCTGGTCGCAGTCGAGACAGCGACTCGCCTCGCGGGTCGCCTCCTCCGCGGAGTAGCCGAGCACCGTCTCCTCGAAGCCAGCGCGCCGGTCGAGGCCGGTGACGTTGATCGGGACGCGGTACTCGCGGCGGGCACGACGGACGACCAGCGCCTGCACGTCCGGCAGCGGCACCTCTGCCGGCGCCGTTCGCTGGGCACGGCCCAGCCGGGCCGCGATGGCCGCGGCGACGCGCTTGCCGTCGGCGGCGGCCTTCACGATCGAGGACGGGCCGCGATCGGCGACGTCCCCGCCGGCGTAGACGCCCGGGATCGACGTCTCGAACGTCTCCGGATCCACCGCGATGTAGCCGGCCGGGGTCAGGTCCGGCGCCCGGTCGCCGAAGAAGTCGAGGGTCGGGTGCTGGCTGATCGCGAGGATCAGCGTGTCGAGGCCGATCTCGAACTCGGAGCCGGGGACGTCGTGCGGGACCTTGCGGCCGGCCGCGTCACGGGTCCCGCGGTACTCGGTCCGGATGCACGTCAGCCCCGCCAGCGCGCCGTCCTCCACGTGGAGGCCGACGGGCCGCGCCAGCTCCACGATCCCGACGCCCTCCTCGCGGATGGCGTGGATCTCCTCCTTGTCGGCCGGCATCTGGTCCACGGTGCGCCGGTAGACCAGCGACACGGACGAGGCGCCCACCCGGCGCGCGGACCGCACGCAGTCCATGGCCGTGTCGCCGGCACCCACGACGGCAACCCGCTCCCCGATCGCGAGAGGCCGGCCTTCCTTGACGCTTCGCAGGAAGGTCACGCCGTCGATCACGCCGGTCGCATCCTCGCCGGGCAGGCCCAGGGTCTTCGCCTGCTGGGCGCCAACCGCGACGAAGGTCGCCGCGAACCCGTCCGCGCGCACGCCGTCGAGCGTGAAGTCCACGCCCGCCCGCTGGTCGTAGCGAATCTCCACGCCAAGGCGCTCGAGCACGCCCAGATCCTGGTCGATCTGCGCCTGCGGGAGGCGATAGGTGGGGATCGCCCCGCCGACCATGCCGCCGGCATACGGGTGCTCCTCGAAGATCGTGACGCCGATGCCCGCGTACGCGAGCCACTCGGCAGCGGCGAGGCCGGCCGGTCCGGCCCCGATGACCGCAACCCGGGGTCGCGGAGCGGTACCGGCCGAGGACTCGGCCGCGAGCGGCGCCGGCTGGGGATCGGCGAATGTCGCCGGCGCCAACTCCTGGTCCATGATGAAGCGCTTGATCTGCCGGATCGCAAGCGGCTGGTCGAGGTGCGTCCGGATGCAGGTGTTCTCGCACAGGTGGTCGCACACGCGACCGAGGACCGCGGGCAGCGGGTTGTCCATTCGGGTGATGCGGACGGCCTCGCGGTAGTCCCCGGCGCGCACCGCGGCCATGTAGCGCGGCACCTGCTGGTCGATCGGGCACTCGTCGAGGCAGGGCGCCGCGATGCAGTCGAAAGAGCCGAGCGCTCGGTTCGTCTTCGAGCGATCCGTTCGGAACGACTGCTTCTGGTATCGCCAGTCGCTCCGGACCTCGTCGGCATAGCGATGCAGGTTGAACCCGGTGCAGGCGACGACATCGCTGCAGTCGCCCTCGAAGCCGTGCCCGCTCGCTCGACGCCGGATGAAGTCGTCCGTGTCGAGCGCACCGACGGCGTCGTAGGCGGCCTCGACCTTCTCCGGGTACTGGAGCATCCGCAGGTAGCCGCCCGACTTGAGCAGGTCCGAGCAGACGGTGACGGTCCGCATCCCGGCGCCCAGCAGGTCGGCCACGTTGAAGGCATCGGCGCCGCCCGCGAAGGAGAGCGGCAGCGTGCCGTGGAACTCCCCGGAAATCGTTGCGGCCAGGTTGGTGGTGACCGCGTGGAGCGCCCGCCCCGACAGGTACATCGTCGGGTCGTCCGCGAAGACCCCGCGCCAGTTCTCCACCTCGAGCGTGTTGCTCAGCTTCAGGCCGAACGTGAGGCCGCGGGCGGCAGCCGCTCGCCGCAGCGTGTGGAACATCGGGACGGCGTCGGCGTACTTCAGGTCGTGCCCGAACGCCTCGTCGGGGATCGGAACGTCCACGAACCCGAGCCGGTCGTTGACGATGCCGCGCACCCGCTCCGCGCCCAGCAGTGTCGGGTTGCACTTGACCGACGTGTGGAGGCCGCGCTCCTCGATCAGGTAGAGCGAGATCTTCTCGATCTCGTCGGGCGGGCATCCGTGCATGGTCGAGAGCGTGACCGTGTCCGAGATGCGGGCCGGGATGTCGATCTCGCGGACGGCCGGATAGCGGCGGGCGACGATGTCCACGTAGGCCGGCAGGTACGCCGACGCGTCCGCCATGGCGTCGAGATACCACTGGACATTCGGCCTGCGGATGCCCTCGAGGTTGTATCCGACGCTCATGTTGAAGACCATGCCGGGACGCGCCCCGGGCCAGCCCAGCTCGTGGTGCAGGGCGTGGATCAGGACCCAGGCCCGAAGGTACTCGTCGAAGGATTCGTGGACCTTGAGCTCCTGCGACCACTCGACGTTGTAGCCCTCGTCCGTGACGTCGATGCAGGGCTTGTGGACGTCGAGCTCATCGAGGGTCTGGATCGTCTTGAGCTCGATCAGCCGCGCTCCCACGAGCCACGAGGCAATGATGTTCTGGGCCATCTGGGTCTGCGGCCCGGCCGCGACCCCGAACGGCGTCTCCAGCTCCACCCCGTATTCCCGACGGCGGAACCGGTGATCCGCGCGGGGGACGAAGAACGCGGAACGGGGAACGTTGAACAGGGAGCCCTTCCGCTCGAGCTCGGTGAAGGTCCAGTCGGTCAGCTGCTCCATCGAGATGGGATGGAATCGGTCGGACATGGTGAACCTCGCGCGTCAGGGTCGTGCGTGAAGGGCGTCAGGCGGCCCGGCAGGTCGCATCGGAAAGCCGGGCCCATCGCCCGGACCGTGGCTGCGGCTGCCGCTGCGGCTGTACTCGATCAACTGCGTGGCGCGTGACCGCGTCGTGCGTCACAGGCGTGCGTGCAGGCGCACAGCCTGTTCCCGCGCCTTCGCGCGGATCTCGTCGGCGTCGACACGGGTCGGGCTGCCGTCCGCGAAGACCGCCTCGCCGCCGATCTCCACGCGGAGCGGCCGGATCCCGGGAGTGAATGCGACCTGCCACGGGTCCATCGGGTCGTAGGACCAGGTGACGCGGTCGCCCTTTGCCTCCGGCACGAGGCTCCAGCCGGTCTCGAGCCACGACCAGGCCGTGCCCGGCCCGCACGTGACGTCGACTGACCGCTCGAGCGCGTACGCGATCCGGAACGTCTCGATCATGTCGGCGCCGATCCCATCGGTTCCGAGCGCCACCGGGTTCGTGAAGCGGGCGGGGTTCGCATAGCCGACCGCGTTGTTCAGGTTCGAGAACGGGTTGTGGAGGATCGTCCCCTTCAGGGCGTGGTCCGTGGGAAGGTGGACGCAGTGCGCCAGGAGCCAGTCGTCGCGGGTGAGGCCGGCGAGCCGGGCCGGCGCCGCGGCGTCCTCCAGGCCCTCGCAGACATGGACGTGCACCCCGACGCCGAGGTCGCGGGCGAGGCCCGCCGCCGCCTCGAGGGTTGCGTCCGAGCACGTGAAGGCCGCATGGATCCCGACCAGCCCGCGGCCCCCGCCGGCCAGGAAGCGCCGGTTCTCCTCGACGCCGCGCGCCGCCCCGTCCGGGCCGTGGCGATCCGTCACTCCGTACGCACACACAACCCGAACGCCGACCTCGGCGCATGCGTCGGCGATGACGGACAGTGACCCCTCGATTGCGTTTGGCGACTCGTGGTGGTCGACGATGGCCGTCGTGCCCGACTCGAGCGCTTCGAGCGCGCCGAGCATCGCCGACCAGCGGATCATCTCCAGGTCGAGGGCCGCGTCGAGGCGCCACCAGACCTGCTCGAGGATCTCCCCGAAGGTCGTGGCGACCTTCGGGGGCGCGGGCATTCCACGGGCGAGCGCCGAGTACAGGTGGTGGTGGGCGCACACGAGGCCGGGCGTGACCGTGGACATCACGGGGTCCCTGCCGGTTCCGCGACGGGCGCGATCTCGCGCGAACCGGCGTCGTCGACGCCAGCGGCGCGCCCACGAGCGTCGACGCCGTTGATGCCGGCGTTGGCGGGACGCGGCAGGCGATCGACCCGGGGCAGCGCGGCCCGCGCGGCCGCGGAGTCCCGCATCGGCAGGGCCGTCCGCCGGATCCCGTCGAACGCGAAGAGCGCGCCGGCCACGGCGGCCGGCGTCGGCACCAGGACCGCCTCGCCGGCGCCCTTGGCCCCGTAGGGACCCTCCGGCTGGGCCTCCTCCACGATGATCACCTCGACCGGCGGCATCGCCGACGCCGGCAGGATCCCCAGCGACTTGAGGGTGGTGGTAAGCGGAACCGAACCCTCGGTGACGAACGCCTCGCTCAGCGCCAGCCCCAGACCCATGTGGACGCCCCCCTCGACCTGGCCTTCGAGGAGGGTCGGGTTCATCGCCCGGCCGACGTCCTGCGCAGCCACGACGCGCGCCAGGCGCCCCTCGTCGTCGAGGATCACGACCTGCGTCGCCCATCCGTAGGCGAGGTGCGTCACGGGATTCTCGATCCCCGTGCCGATCGGGGTGGTCCAGTCGCAGACGAACTCGCCGGCGAACTCGCGCCCCGCGAGCTCCTTCGGCAGGCTGCCGGGTCCAATGGCGTCCAGCGCCGCTCGCAGCTGCCGCGCCGCATCGGCGACCGCCTGGCCGCCGAGGGTCGTCGCCCGGGACGCGGTCGTCTCGCCCGTGTCGAGCTCCTGCTCCGTGTCGACCAGGACGTGGACCGCGGCGGGCTCCACGCCCACCTCCTCGGCCACGATCTGCGCAAAGATGGTGTGCACGCCCTGGCCCATCTCGGTCCAGGAGTGCCAGAGCGTCAGCGTGCCATCGTGCTCCGGGCGAAGGATCGCCCGGCCGTGCTCGACCAACCCGTTGCCGATCCCCACGTTCTTGGCGCCGCAGGCGATCCCCGCGTAGCGTGCGCCGCGGTAGGCGTCGCGGACCGCGAGGAGCGTCTTCTCGAGGCCCACGCCTGGGCCCAGCAGCTGGCCGGTCCCGAACCGGTCGCCGACCCGAAGGGCGTTGCGCCAGCGGATCTCCCAGGCGTCGATGCCGACGCGCTCGGCAAGCCGGTCGAGGAGCCCGTCCATGGCGAAGGTCACCTGCGGGACGCCGAAGCCGCGGAAGGCGCCCGCCGGCGGGTTGTTGGTGTAGACGGTCCGGGCCTCGACGTCCACGTTCGGGACCCGGTAGGCGCCGCACGCGTGGCCCGCGGCGCGCTCGAGGACCTTGGCCCCAACGCTGGCGTAGGCGCCGGTGTCGCCGACGATCCGCGCTCGCACGGCGAGGAGCCGTCCCTCCGCGTCGCAGCCCACCTCGTAGTCCAGGGTCAGCGCGTGGCGCTTCGGGTGGAGGCGCAGGCTCTCGGGCCGCGAGAGCGCGATGAGAACCGGGCTCCCCGTCACGCGCGCCAGCAGCGCAGTCTGCCCCTGGACGGAAAGATCCTCCTTGCCTCCGAAGGCGCCGCCGGTCGCGACCTGGGTGACCCGGACCGCGGTCTCCGGGAGGCCGAGGAGCGACGCGACCTGGCGCCGGTCGTCCCAGGCGCCCTGGCCCTGCGAGAAGAGGCGGAGCGCGGGCTCGTCCGGCGCCCCGCCGCCGGCCGCCGGCGCGTCACCGTCCCGGGAGCCGGTGCCGGGGACCGCCAGGCATGCCTCCGGCTCGAGGAACGCATGCTCTACGGCGCTGGTCGAGAAGCGGTCGCGGACGACGTGAGCCGCAGTTGCGAGCGCGGCCCCGGCGTCGCCGCGTCGGACCACGGATGTCTCGAGGAGGTTGCCGCCTGCGTGCAGGGCGGGCGCCTCGGGCTCGAGCGCCGTGAACGCGTCGCTCACCGGGCTGAGCACCTCGTACTCCACCTCGATCAGGGCGGCCGCCGCTCGCGCCTCGCGCCTGGTTCGGGCTGCGACCGCGGCAAGGACGTCGCCCACGAAGCGCGTCGTCTCGCCTTCGGCCACGAAGACCGGCCAGTCGTGGGCGATCAGCCCCACGATCCGCTCGCCGGGCACGTCCGCGGCGGTGACGATCGCCATGACGCCCGGTGCGGCCGCAGCCCTGGACGTGTCGATCCGGAGCACGACGGCACGCGGGTGGTCGGAGAATCGAAGCGCCCCGTGGAGCATCCCGGGAACGCGAAGGTCGTTCACGAACGGCTGGTCGCCGAGGGCCAGCTCCCGCGCCCCGTGGCGCGGGGTGCGCGAACCGACTCCGCCACCGGCGTCGACGGCGGGAGGCGGGACGCCCCGGCGCACGGCGGCGGCCCGCTCGACCGCGTCGATGACCTTGACGTAGCCGGTGCAGCGGCAGAGGTTCCCGGCCAGCGCGCGGGCGATCTCGTCGCGGGACGGCGCGCCATCGCGGTCGAGCAGCGCGTGGGCCTTCATGACGATGCCGGGCGAGCAGTAGCCACACTGGGCCGCGCCGGTCGCCGCGAACGAATCCGCCCAGACGCTCCGAGCCTCCGGCGACAGCCCCTCGAGCGTGGTGACCGTTCGGCCGGCGATGCGGGATGCCGGCTGGGCGCACGACACGACCGCACGGCCGTCGACGATCACGGTGCACGCGCCGCAGGAGCCCTCGGGCGCGCAGCCGTCCTTCATCGAGCGAAGCCCGAGCCGCTCGCGGAGCACTTCGAGGAGGCTCTCGCCGGGCGCGGCGTCGACCGAGACCTGCGTGCCGTTGAGGACCAGCTCCATCGGGCGTTCTCCTATGCCGGCAGCAGCCGGCCGCGAACCCAGGCGCCGCGGACCATCTGCGGGTGGGTTCGGAATATCAGGCGGCTCACGATCTCGGCGGGCTCGTCGGCGGCAGCTGCCCCGGGAATCGGCTCCGTGAGCGACGCATCGATCGCGATCATGTCCGCTTCCTTGCCCGGCTCGAGCGAGCCGATCG
>JADGQH010000023.1 GCA_017881985.1 Chloroflexota bacterium
ACCGGCTATCAACGCGCGATGGAGCGGGCTGGCCTGTCGACGGACGGCCTCATGGTCGATGGCGACTTCAACGAGCCCTCCGGCGTCACGGGGGCCGAAGTGCTCCTCGAGCGCCGCTGCGACGCGATCTTCTGCGCCAACGATGCCACAGCGATGGGGGCCCTCGAGTCGATCCGCGCCCGGGGCCTGGGCGTGCCCGACGACGTTGCCCTAGCCGGCTTCGACGACCTCGACTTTGCCGCCCGTCTCGACCCGCCGCTCACGACCGTCCGCCAGGGCGTTCGTGAACAGGGTGCCGAGGCGGCACGCACGCTGTTCCAGCTCATGGCCGACCGCGATGGCACGCCGCGCCGCGTGATCCTGCCGACGGAGCTGGTCATCCGCCAGTCGACGGTGGGAGGTGTGACGCGCCCCTGAGACGTTCGATCGCTCCCATCGCTGGTGGGAGCACATCGCGAGGATCATGGAGGAGTTCACGAATGGCACAGAGGCATCGAATCGTTGCCCTGCTCGCGGTCCTGAGCCTGGTGGCGACGGCCTGCTCGAGCGGAGCCACCACGGCGCCGTCCGTCGCGCCGTCGGCTGCCGCGGCATCCGCGGCTGCATCCGCGGCCGCGCCCGCTTCCCCGTCCGCGGCGCCGTCGGCGGCCGCGGTCGTCGACTACCCGCGCGCCGAGACGCTCTACACGAGCGGCAAGCAGTACGGCGCCCCGTCCACCTGGAACCCGCTCGATCCGAACGCGGCGATGGGGACCGTGGGCCTCCAGTACGAGACCCTCTTCCTGTACGACCCGCAGAAGGACGAGTTCAAGCCGTGGCTCGCCGAGAGCGCGTCGTGGACCAGCCCGACCGAGTACACGATCAAGGTCCGCCAGGGCGTCACGTGGTCCGATGGCCAGCCGTTCACGGCGGATGACGTCGCCTTCACGATCGGCCTCGCCAAGATCAAGGCTCTCGGCTCGAACATCTGGGACTACGTCACGGATGCGACTGCGACCGACCCCTCGACCGTCGTCGTCAAGTTCAACAACCCGGCCTACCAGGAGTGGGCGACCTGGACCTACAACAGCCCGATCCTCCCGAAGCACGTCTGGTCTTCGCTGGCCAACGAGGACATCCTCAAGACCACGAACGAGAACGGCGTCGGGACGGGCCCCTACATGTACAAGACCCATGCGGATGACCGCATGGTCTGGGTCAAGAACGACACCTGGTGGGCCAAGACGGCCCTCAACCTGGACGTCAAGCCGAAGTACATCGTCGACATCGTCAATGGCGCCAACAGCGTCGCGCTCGGCATGGTGCTCCAGGGCGGCCTCGACCTGAGCAACAACTTCCTGCCGGGCATCGGCGAGCTCGTCAATCGCGGCTACGTCAAGACCTACTACCCGGCGGCGCCGTACATGCTGTCGGCGAATACCGCCTGGCTCGTCACGAACGACAAGAAGACGCCGACCAGCGACCCGGCGTTCCGCAAGGCGATCGCGACGGCGATCAATGTCCCCCAGATCGTCAGCAACGCCTATGCCAACATCGTGGCCGCTGCCAACCCGACCGGCCTCCTCCCCTCCTGGGACAAGTACGTCGACAAGGCCGTCGTGGCCGACCTCGGCACGAAGTTCGACCTCGCCAAGGCCAAGACGATGCTGGCCGCCGCCGGCTACAAGGCGGGCGCTGACGGCTTCGTCACCAACAAGGATGGCTCGCCGATCAAGCTCACCATCTCGGTCCCGACCGGCTGGTCGGACTGGGAGGCGGCGCGCGACATCATCATCACGAGCCTGAAGGCTGCCGGGATCAACGTCGAGTCCAAGCCTCTCGACTACAACGGGTTGGTCGCGGCGCGGAACTCCGGCGACTTCGACCTCGTCATCAACAACGAGGTCCAGATCAGCAACACGCCGTGGACCTACTACGACTACATCTTCCACATGCCCCTCATGACGGGCGCAGGGAAGAACCGGAACTACGGCGGGTACGAGAACGCTGACGCCTGGGCCCTCGTCCAGCAGCTCGACAAGACGCCGGTCACCGACATCGCGGCGATGCAGGCGATCACCTCGAAGCTCCAGAAGATCCAGCTCACGGATCTTCCGGTCATCCCCATGTGGTACAACGGCATGTGGTCGCAGGTCAGCAACGCGGTCTGGACCAACTGGCCGTCAAGCGCCGATGGCAGCAACCACTGGCTCCCGTCGACATGGAATGGCTACTGGCAGCTTGGCGCCGTCCTGATGCTCACCGAGCTCAAGCCGGTCCCGCCCGCCCAGTAGGCTCCGTAGACACACGTCCCTCCCCCCGCGCTGCGGGGGGAGGGACGTCCACGCCCGACCCGTCGGCGGGCGACCAGGGGACACCCATTGCGACGCTACTTCGGGCGCAAGCTTCTCATCTACGCGGCCACGTTCTTCATCGCGGCCACGATCGACTGGCTGATCCCGCGTTTCATGCCCGGGGACCCGGTCCAGAGCCTGGTCAGCCGGACGGGGTTCGGGCTCAGCCCTGAGGGGTCGCAGGCGCTCGTCACCTACTACAACAACCTGTTCGGGCTCAACCACCCGATCTGGGAGCAGTACATCAACTTCTGGGCATCACTGCTCCACGGCGATCTCGGCAGGAGCGTCTACCTGACCGGCAGGCCGGTGACGAGCGTGATCATGAGCGCCGTTCCGTACACCCTGGCGCTGCTCATCCCGGCCGTCCTCCTGAGCTGGTGGGTGGGCAACACGATCGGGGCGAGGGCCGCCCGTCGACGGTTGCTCGACAACGTCGTGCTGCCGGTCGGCTATGTGCTCACGGCCACCCCGTACATGTGGCTCGCGATCGTGCTCGCCTGGGTCTTTGGCTTCATCTTGAACATCTTCCCGATCTCCGGCGGCTACAGCTACTCGCTCGAGCCCACCCTGACGTGGAAGTTCATCGGAAGCCTCTTCTCGCACTGGGTCCTGCCGTTCGCCTCGCTCTTCCTGGTCGGGTTGGGCGGCTGGGCCATCGGGATGCGGAACATGATCATCTACGAGCTCGAGGCGGACTACTCGCGCTACCTGGAGGCGCTCGGCGCCCCGAGCCGGCTCGTCCGCAAGTACGCGTTCCGGAACGCGATGCTGCCCCAGATCACGGGCCTGGCACTGAGCCTGGGCGTGGTCGTCGCCGGTGCGCTCGTGACCGAGATCGTGTTCTCCTACCCGGGCCTCGGCAAGCTGCTGCTCGCCTCGATCCAGAACGAGGACTTCTTCCTGCTCCAGGGGATCTTCCTGTTCATCATCCTGGGCGTCCTCATCGCGAACTTCATCGTTGACATCGCGTATGTGATCGTCGACCCCCGGACGCGGGTCGCGATGAGCGGAGCGGAAGAATGACGACTCGAGCGCCCTCAGCGGGCGCGCAGACCCCGGACGTCGTGCAGGGCCCCCAGGGCGTGCCGACGGTTCCCGGCGCGGTCCCGGTGGGCGGGCGGCCCGACCCGCGACCGATGAGCCGCCGCGGCGAGATCCTCTACTTCGCGCTGCGCACCAAGAAGGTGATCATCGGGCTCACCATCATCGCGGTGTTCCTCGTCCTCGCGCTCATCGGCCCGATCATTCGGCCGGGCGATCCCGACGCCCTCATCGGGCCGCTGGGCGCCTCCCCGTCCGCCGACTGGTGGTTCGGGACCACCTCCTTCGGGCAGGACATCTTCGCCCAGTTCGTGTACAGCCTCGGCTCGACGTTCCTCGTTGGCGCGCTCGGGGGCGGGATCGCGGCGATCATCGGAATGACGGTCGGGTTCGTCGCCGGATACCGGGGCGGCTGGATCGACGAGGTCTTGAACATGATCACGAACGTCGTCCTCGTGATCCCGACGCTGGCCCTCCTCCTCGTCGCGGCGGCCTACCTTTCGGCTCGCGGCGTTGTCGTGGAGGCGCTGTTCATCGGGTTCACCTCGTGGCCGTGGGCAGCCCGGGCGATCCGCGCGCAGACGTTCTCGCTCCGATCACGGGAGTTCGTCAACCTCGCCCGGATGAGCGGCGTCAAAGGTCTTCGGATCGTCTTCGGCGAGATCGCACCGAACATGAGCTCGTACCTCTTCCTGACCTTCATCCTCCTGTTCGGCGGGGCGATCCTGATCGCCGCCACGCTCGACTTCATCGGGCTGGGTCCCACGAGCGGGTCGTCGCTCGGGCTGATGATGTACGACGCGGTCGCCTGGAGCGCCCTCCAGCTCGGCCTGTGGTGGTGGTTCATCCCCCCCGGCGTGGCGATCACGGCCATCGTCGGCGCGCTCTACATCACGAACGTGGGCCTCGACGAGGTCTTCAACCCCAAGCTGAGGAACACGTGAGCCTCCAGGTCACGGATCTGCGCGTCTACTACCGGACCCTGGCGGGCGACGTCAAGGCGCTCGACGGGGTCACCTTCGGCATCGCTGATGGCGAGATCATGGGTCTCGCCGGCGAGTCCGGCTGCGGCAAGTCGACCCTCGGGAACAGCCTCATCCGCATGGAGGGGCGGATGCGGCATGTGGGCGGGACGGTCACGCTGGACGGCGTTCCGCTCCCGATCGACGACCAGGCCGACATGAACCACTTCCGGTTTGCCGAGGTCTCGATCATCCCGCAGTACGCGATGAGCGCCCTGAACCCGACGCGCAAGATCGGGAAGATGGTCGGGGAGCTCGTCGCAACGCGGGGCGTGCGGTACCACGACATTCGCGAGGAGCTGGAGCGACGCCTCGAGCTCGTGGGCCTTGCCCGGGACGTCCTGGACCGCTACCCGATCGAGCTCTCCGGCGGGATGAAGCAACGGATGGTCATGGTCCTCTCGACGCTCCTGGACCCGTCGCTGCTGATCGCCGACGAGATCACCTCCGCCCTCGACGTGTCGAGCCAGCGCGCGGTCGCTCAGACGCTCGTCGAGTTCCGCGACCGCGGCTTCGTCAAGAGCATGATCGTGGTCACCCACGACGTCTCGATCCTGTACCAGATCTCGAACACGCTGGCCATCATGTACGCCGGCAAGCTGGCCGAGAAGGCCCCGACCGACGTGATCATGTCCCGGCCAAAGCACCCGTACACGCGCCTGCTCATCTCGTCCCTGCCGGAGATCGGCGTGCGGTTCGAGGAGCAGCGCCTGACCGGGATCCCGGGGACCCCCCCGTCGCTACTGAACCCGCCGACCGGCTGCCGCTTCCGCGAGCGCTGTCCCATCGCGATCGCCAGGTGCACTGACGAGGAGCCCCCGTTCGTCGAGGTGGAGCCGAACCACTCGGTGGCCTGCTGGATGGCCTCGTGATGCTGACGCTCGAGCGGGTCTCCAAGACCTACAAGGTGGGCCTCTTCGGCGGGACGGACCTCGCGGCCGTCCGCGACGTGAGCTTCTCGCTGCAGCCCGGCGAGGTGATCTCGCTGATCGGCGAGAGCGGAAGCGGGAAGTCGACGATCGGCAAGATGATCCTGCGGCTGCTGGCCGTGAACGGGGGTGCCATCACCCACGACGGGACCGACATCGCGACGCTCCGCGGGTCCGCCCTGCGCTCCTACTACCGCACGGTCCAGGGCGTCTTCCAGGATCCGTTCAGCTCGTTCAACCCGATCTTCAAGGCGGACCACGTCTTCGGCCTCATCCGCGGCGTCTACTTCGGATCGGCGTCCACCGCGGAATGGGAGCGCAAGCTCAACGACGCCCTCGAGGCGGTCACCCTCGATCCGGGCCAGGTCCTCCACAAGTACCCGCACCAGTTGAGCGGCGGGCAGCTCCAGCGACTCCTCATCGCCCGCGCCCTGCTGCTCGACACGCGATACCTCGTCGCGGACGAGATCATCAGCATGCTGGACGCGTCGACCCGGATCGACGTGCTGAACCTGCTCGGCGATCTCAAGGCGCGTGGCCTCGGAATCCTGTTCATCACGCACGACCTCTCGCTCGGCAACTACATCAGCGAACGAACCGTGATCCTGCGCCGGGGAAGGATCGTGGAGATGGGCCCCACCGCGGCCGTGTTCGGGCAACCGCTCCACCCGTACACCCGGATGCTCATCGCGTCGGTCCCGCGGCTCCACGAGAAGTGGGGCCAGATCGACGCAGGTGTGCGCGCCGGGTCGGGCTGGGCTCCGGCCCCCGGCGAGCGGTGCCTCTTCCATGCGGCCGTCCCCGACGGCGGCGCCGCGGCGGATCTCGCCGGCCTCGCCGGATCTGGTCTCGCGGAGCTCGAGGCGGGCCATTTCGTCGGCTGCGTCGCACCCACCGCGGACGGAACGTGTGGAGGGCGGTCAGCGTCAGCCGCCTGATCGTGGCCGCCTCTGCCCGCCCGGGATCGGCGCAGGGACGGGCCCTATGCGACACTGCGCGGCATGCTCGCCGTGACCCCTGACACGTTCGGCCGCGTGGCGGCGACGTCCGCATGACGGCGACGTCCGCATGACCGGCCCCGCGACGCGCCCGGGCGAGGCAGACGCCGCACGCTGGGAAGCGGTCATCGGGATCGAGGTGCACTGCCAGGTCCGGACCGCGAGCAAGATGTTCTGCGCCTGCGCCGTCCCGCACCCGGACGCCGCGCCGAACACGCACACCTGTCCGGTCTGCCTGGGCCTGCCGGGCACGCTTCCCACCCTCAACCGGCGGGCCGTGGAGCACGTGCTGGCAACCGGGGCCGCGATCGGGGCGGCCGCGCCTGCCACGACCCGCTGGGACCGCAAGAACTACTTCTACCCTGACCTCCCCAAGGGCTACCAGATCAGCCAGTACGACCTTCCGCTGGCGTCGAACGGCTCGCTCACGTTTCTGACCTCCGAGGGTCCCATCACGATCAGGATCCGGCGAGCGCACCTGGAGGAGGACACGGCCAAGCTGGTCCACGCGGCTGGCCCCGACGGGAGCAGGGTGAGCCTCGTGGACTTCAACCGCTCCAGCGTGCCGCTGATGGAGATCGTCACCGAGCCCGACGTGCGGACCGCCGAACAGGCGCGGCGCTATGCCGAGGAGCTCCGGCTCGTGCTCCGGGCGATCGACGTCTCCGACGCGGAGATGGAGAACGGCCAGATGCGGGTGGAGGCGAACGTGTCGCTGCGCCTCCGCGGCACGGAGCCGTTCGGGATCCGGACCGAGGTCAAGAACATGAACTCGTTCCGCGCGGTGGAGCGCGCGGTCGCCCACGAGATCGAGCGCCAGGCGGCTGCGCTCGACGCCGGCGAGACGCTCCGCCAGGAAACGCGCGGCTGGGACGACGCGAAGGGCGCAACCTACGTGATGCGGGTGAAGGAGGATTCGGACGACTACCGGTACTTCCCGGAGCCCGACCTGCCGCCGCTCCACCTGGACGCCACGTGGCTCGCCGAGATCCGGGCCGCGCTCCCGGAGCTGCCCGCGGCCAGGCGGGCGCGCTATCGCGACGAGCTTGGCCTCTCTCCATACGACGCGGCCGTCATCGTCGCGGACGAGACGATGAGCGCCGCCTTCGAGGTCCTGCGCACGGCCGGCCCGGACCTCCCCGCGAAGGAGCTCGCGAACTTCGTGAGCGGCGACTACGGCCGGGTGGCCAAGGAGAGCGCGAAACGGACCGCGGCCGGCCTCGTCGGTCGTGCCGACGCGGCCTCGCTCGTTCACGTCCTGCGCGAGGTCCTCGCCGGCCGCCTCTCTCGTCCGAACGCCAAGGAGGTCGTGGCGCTCCACGTGGAATCCGGTCGGCCCGCCGCGGACCTTATCGCCGAGCATGGCTTCGCTCAGATCTCGGATTCGGGAGCCCTCGCTGCGATCATCGACGGGGTCCTCGCTGCGAACCCGGCGGCCGTCGCCGACTACCGCGCCGGGAAAGCCCAGGCGGCCGGTTTCCTCGTTGGCCAGGTGATGAAGGCGACCCGGGGCCAGGCCAATGCCGCCCTCGTGCAGGCCGCGCTCCGGGCGCGGCTCGAGGGCGGGGGAGGGGAGCCGGCATGAGTCCGCTCGCCCTCGTCCTTGTCGTCGCCGGGGTCGCGCTCGTCGCATTCGGCCTGTGGCGAGCGCGCAGGCCGTGGGCGCGCTACCAGGCGCTCCGCGCGCAGGAAGCCAATGCGGAGCGCTACCGCGCCTGGCGCGGCGGTCCCGGCCGCGCCGTGGGCGACACGACCGGGGCCGACGTCATGAAGTTGCTCCTGCGCTCGCGCGTCCGCGAGGCGCTCGTCGTCGCAGGCGTGGGCGTGGTGCTGGCCGTAGCCGGCTTCGTCATCCGGTAGACCCGGCTCCGATCCACGACACGCCGCGACACACCGGACGCGACCGGCGCGGGGCGCGACGCACCGGGCGCGGGCCGCGCACGCGGTGCGGCGACACGACCGGCCGTACGATCGACGCTGGTCCGCCCGCCGGCGGGCGTGAGCACGTCTCAGCGCAGGAGCCGGTGTCGCTCCACCGAGATGCAGCGGTCCATCACGACGTCGACGCCGCCGTCGCGCGCGATCGCGGCCGCTTCCCAGCTGACGATGCCGAGCTGGAGCCAGAGGACGCGAGTACTCGCCGCGACCGCCTCGCGCGCGTGTGGCGGGCAGTCTTCGGCGCGGCGGAAGACGTCGACGATCTCGAACGGGCCCGTTGCTGCCACCGCTGCGGCGAGGTCCGGGTATGCAGGCCGGTCCAGGACCGTCGCGAAGCGGGGGGTCACCGGGACGGCGTCGTATCCGGCCCGCAGGAGCGCTGCGAGGACCTCGCGGGACGGCCGGCCCGGCCGATCGGACGCCCCGATCACCGCGATCCGGCGCGCCGTCCGGAGGAGCTCCCGGATCGCCCCGTCGTCGAGGAGCGGCACGTCGCTGCGTCCCTCCTGGAGGTCCAGGATGGCGGCAAGGCGCGATCGCTCGGCGGCGTCCATGCGCGGATCATGGCACGGGCACGGCCGCCCGGCTGGGACGCGCGCCGAGCCCCGGGGGGCACGCGACGGACGACCGGCGCACGCCATACTTGCGCCACCCACGCCCGAGCTGGAGGCCCACCTCGTGTCCCTGACTCCCCGCGACCGTGTCCGGATGGCCCTCGACCATACCGAGCCGGACCGCGTGCCCATCGTCGTGGGGGTCAGCAACGCGACCGGCATCAAGGTGCGGCCGTATCGGGGGGTCGCGCGTCTTCTCGGGCTCGATCCCGGCGATCGATACCTCTACGACTGGCCTGAGCTGGGCACGGCCCGCCCGTCGGAGGCGATCCTGGAGCGACTTGGGACGGACGTGCGGCCCGTCCTCGACGCGATCCCGTCCGCGACTCAGCTGCGCAACCGGGAACGGCCCCCGCACGCGCCCTGCGTCGACGACTGGGGCAGCGGCCAGGTCGAGGTCGACGAAGGCCATTGGTATCCCGGCATCCATCCGCTGAGCGAGGCGGAGACCCTCGACGCGATCGAGGCCTACCCGTGGCCGGACATGGACGACCCGTCGCGCGTCGCGCACGTGCGCGCGGAGGCGGCCCGGCTGGCGGCGGACAACCGGTACGCGATCATGGCGACGCCCTGGCTCCTCTTCCCGCTGGAACGTGCCTTCGCCATGCAGGGCATGGAGACGTTCCTGGCCAACCTGGCCCTCGACCCCGACCTCGCGGAGGCGCTCCTGCGCCGCATCGCGGGCCTCTGCACGCGGCTGATGGGCCATTTCCTGGACGAGCTCGGCGACAACGTCGACATCATCAAGATCGGCGACGACCTCGGGACCGAGGAATCGCTCCTGATGTCGCCCGCGATGTACCGCCGGATCCTCAAGCCGATTCACGCGGAGTACATCGCGTTCATCCGTGCCCGTACCAGGGCGCGGGTCTTCTTCCACACCGACGGCGACGTAACCGACCTCGTGGACGACCTCGTCGAGATCGGGGTCGACATCCTGAACCCGATCCAGACCTCGTCGGGACGGATGGCGGACATTGCCGCGCTCAAGCGCCGCCATGGCGACCATATGAGCTTCTGCGGCGCGATCGACACGAAGCGCGTCCTGCCCTACGGCACCCCGTCCGACGTCCGACACGAGGTGCGGCGGGTCATCGGGACGCTGGCACCGGGTGGCGGATACCTCCTCGCGGCCGTCCACACGATCATGGACGAGGTCCCCCCGGAGAACGTCCTCGCGATGGTGGACGCCGCCATGGAGGACGGCCGCTACCCCCTCCGGGGCTGACCGTCAGGCGAGACGCACCGGCAGCGCCTGGAGGCCGCGAAGGATGAAGCGGGGCTTCCAGGCCGGTTCGGCGACCACCTCCAGCGTCGGCATCCGCTCGAGGATCGCCCGGAACAGGATCGCCAGCTCCAGGCGCGCCAGCGGCGCCCCAAGGCAGTAGTGGATCCCGGCCCCGAAGGATAGGTGCGGGTTCGGGCTGCGATCGAGGACCAGGCCGTCGGGGTCCGCGAACCTGGCCGCGTCCCGGTTCGCCGACGCGAAGAGGAGCGCCACCTCATGTCCGCGCGGGATCGTGACCCCGTGGAGCTCGATCTCCTCGAGGACCCAGCGCTCGAACATCGGCGCGGGCGTGTCGTAGCGAAGGAGCTCCTCAACCGCGGTCGGCACGAGCCCGGGGTCCGACCGCAGGGCCGCGAGTGCGTCGGGATGGCGGAAGAGTGTCCACCATGCGTTCGCGGCCCCGTTCACGGAGGCTTCGTGGCCGGCGTTGAGGAGGAGGATCGCGGTCGCGATCAGCTCGTCCTCCGAGAGCCGGTCGCCGGCCTCGCCGACCTGGACGAGCTGGCTCAGGAGGTCGTCCCCGGGTGACCGGCGCCGCTCGCGGACGACGCCGCGCAGGTAGTCGGAGAACTCCACGGTCGCCCGGACCGCCCGGCGCTCGTCGTCCTCGCTGCGGGCCAGCTCGAACATGAGGGTCATGTCGGCGGACCACGGGCGCAGCAACGGCCGATCGGCGGCCGGGATCCCGAGCAGCTCGGCGATGACGGCCACCGGGAGCCGCTCGATGACGTCCGCGAGGAGGTCGAACTCCCCGCGCTCGCGCGCGGCGCCGACGAGGCCGTCCACGATCTCGGTCACGCGTGGTCGGAGGCCCTCGACGGTTCGCGGCGTGAAGGCGGTCGAGACCAGTCGCCGGAGTCGCGTGTGGTCGGGCGGCTCCATGTCGATGAGCTGAACGCGGAGGCTGTCGTGGAACGGCGCCTGCCAGGCCGGGGGCGGGGTGCGCCCGAAATCCTCGTGCGTCGCGACATGCACGTAGGAGCGGCCAAGTCGCCGGTCGCGGAGCAAGGCGCCGACGTCCGCAAAACGCGAGACCAGCCACTGGTCGGTCGCGGGATCGTGGATCACCGGGTGATCCGCCCGGAGGCGAGCGAAGACGGGATAGGGATCAGCGATGAAGGCCGGATCAGCCGGCTCGTAGCCGAGCTCGACCGGCGTGACGGGGACGCTCACGGGCTGGACCTCCTGGAGACGGTTCGGCACACCCCGGTTCGGGGACGCGGGACTGCCAGGGCGCGGGCTACGTCGCCGATTCCCGCTCGTACGGCTGGCCGTCGGCGGCCGGTGGCACGCTGCGGCCGACCACGCCGGCCAGGATCACGATGGTCAGGATGTACGGGAGCGCGTCGAAGAGCTGGGCCGGGACTGCGCTCATGATGGTGCCGAGGTCGCCGCCGGGCGGGGCGATGTTGATCAGCTGGCCCAGCTGAAGGAACGTGGCGAACAGGAGGGCCGACGCGAAGGCGCCCAGCGGTGTCCAGCGACCCATGATCATTGCCGCGAGGGCGATGAAGCCGCGCCCGTTCGTCATGCCCAGCTGGAACGAGTTCGTGGCCTCGATGCTCAGGAACGCGCCGCCGAGGCCCGCGAACATGCCGCCGATCATCACGTTCTTGTAGCGCAGCCGGATCACGTCGATCCCCACGGTCTCGGCGGCCCGCGGGTGCTCGCCGACGGCGCGCGTCCGGAGGCCCCAGCGCGAGCGGAAGAGCCAGACCTGGGCGCCGACGATGAGCACGATCGCGGACATCGCGATGGGGCCCTGGTTGAGGAACATCGAGACGATCCAGCCGACCCCGGGGAGGTTGGTGAGGGCGTCTGGCGGAGTGAACCGGGTGAACTCCCCGGCGCCCGCCGGCGACGTCTTGGAGATCAGCTGGTCGAGATAGCCGGTCACGCCGAAGGCCGCGATGTTGATGATCGTGCCGCTGATGATCTGGTCCGCCCGGAGCGAGATCGAGAGCCAGGCATGAAGCGCTGAGATCAGGAGTGCGACGCCGATCGCCGCGATCAGCGCGATGACGAGCGGGATGGTGATCCCGAAGACGTCGGTCGGGGCGGCCTGGAACATCGGGTTGATGGCGACCCCGACGACCCATGCTGTGAACGCGCTGGCCAGCATCGTCCCCTCGATGCCGATGTTCACGACGCCGGAGCGCTCGCACAGGACGCCGCACAGCGCCGCGAGGGCCAGCGGCGTGGCCTGCGACATGATGCTGGTCGAGTTGGGCGGGATGACCGCCACGAGGTAGCCGATCGCCTGGAAGACCAAGCCCAGGACCGGGATCCCATAGAGGCCGTTGACGAGCGGCGTGATGTCCATCAGATCGCCACCGCCTCACCCGCGGCCGGCGTCGCCGCGGTGTCGACCCCGGTCGGGCCCGAGTGGCGGCGGCCCACCCGGAGCACCCGGCGCAGCACGGGGCTCGCGACGAGGAAGAGCAGGATCGTGGCCTGGAGCACGTCGACGAGCTCCACCGGAATCTGCGCCTTGATCTGCATCAGGCCGGCGCCCGCGCGCATGCCCCCGAACAGAAGCGCCGCCGGGATGATCACGAGCGGGTTGGACCGGGCCAGCAGGGCCACGGCGATCGAGTCGAAGCCGACCGTGGTCCCGAAGCTGGAGGTCATCGAGTGGGTCACGCCGAGCAGGACCGAGGTGCCGGCCAGCCCGGCCAGCGCGCCGCTGAAGGTCATCGTCGCGATCGTGATGAGCTTCGGGCGCATGCCCGCGTAGCGGGCCGCGTCCGGGTTGGCCCCGACCGCGCGGACCTCGAAGCCCCAGGTGGTTCGGTAGAGGAGCCACCACACGAAGACCGCGGCGAGGAGCGCGAGCGCGATCCCGAGGTGGCCGTTTCGTCCGAGGATGACCGGGAAGGCCGCGTTTCCGACGTCGAACGTGACCGGCGACGGCGAGCGCGGAACCTTGAGCGGCCCGCTCACCAGGGCGGCCAGGAGCTGCACCGCGACATAGTTCAGCATGATCGTGCTGACCACCTCGTGGGCGCCCGAGACTGCCTTGAGGAAGCCGGGGATGAAGCCCCAGATCCCGCCGGCAACGAAGCCGGCCAGCGCGGCGAGCGGGATGGCGATCGGCGCGGGCACCTCGGCCAGCGCGACCCCGGCCATCACCGCCCCGAGGGCGCCGACCAGGAACTGGCCCTGCGCCCCGATGTTGAAGAGGCCTGCCTTGAACCCGAACCCGACGGCCAGCCCGCCGAAGATCAGCGGGGTCGAGTAGACGAGCGTGGAGACGACCGCGTCCGGATTGCCCAGGGCGCCGCTCACGAGCGCGGAGTAGGCGACGACCGGGAGGCCGATGTCGAACGTGTGGCCGGGCACGAGGAGCTCCGAGAACACGATGATCACCGCGCCCAGCAACACGGACAGCCCGATCACGACCACCGGGACGGCGGCCACCGACCAGGCGCGCGACGCGAGGCCGGGGCGCCCCTTCACCGGAACCGTGGGCTTCGGGCCCGCGGACCTCATGCCGGGACCTCGACGGGTGTGATCCCGCTCCGATCTGCGCCACCCGTTGCCATCAGCAGGCCCACCTCGTTCTTGTCAGCAGTCCTTCCTTCGACGATGGCCACGATCCGGCCGGCATACATGACACCGATCCGGTCGGACATCTCCAGGACCTCGTCAAGCTCGGCCGAGACGAGCAGGACTGCCGTGCCCGCGTCCCGCTTCGCGATCACCTGCCGATGGATGAACTCGATGCTGCCCACATCGAGACCGCGGGTTGGCTGGTCCAGCACGAGGAGCTTCAGGTCCCGGTCGAACTCGCGCGCCACGACCGCCTTCTGCTGGTTGCCACCCGAGAGTGTGCCGGCGGTCACCATGGCCGACGGCGTGCGGATGTCGAAGCGCTCGATCGACGAGAGGGCGTCGCGCTGGATCGCGTCGCCGTCGCGTATCACTCCCCGGGCATACGGGCGTCGGTAGTAGCTCGTGAGGACCAGGTTGTCGGCGAGCGAGAACGGCGTGATGAGGCCAAAGCGGTGGCGGTCGGCCGGCACATACGCGACGGCGGCCTCGTTCATGTCCCGCGGCGAGCGGCCGGTCATGTCGGCGCCGGCCAGGGTAACCGTGCCGGCGGTCGGATGCCGGAGGCCGATGATCGCCTCGACGAGCTCGTCCTGGCCGTTGCCCGCTACGCCTGCGATGCCGAGGATCTCGCCGGCTCGCACGTCGAGGTCCACGCCGCGGACGGCAAGGTTGCCGCGGTCATCCTTCGCCTGGAGCCCGGAGAGCCGCAGGACAGGCTCGCCCGGATGCGAGATTCCCCGGTCTACGGTGAGCTGGACCTCGCGGCCGACCATAAGCTCGGCCAGGTCGTCCTCGTTCGTCTCGGCCGGGCGGCGCTGGCCGACGACGCGGCCGCGCCGAATCACGGTGATCCGGTCCGCGATCTCGAGCACCTCGTACAGCTTGTGGCTGATGAAGACGATGCTGTGCCCCTCCGAGGCCAGCCGGCGCAGGACGGCGAAGATCTCCTCGGTCTCCTGTGGCGTGAGGACCGCGGTCGGCTCGTCGAGCACGAGGATGCGCGCGTTCCGGTAGAGAGCCTTGAGGATCTCGACGCGCTGCTGCCAGCCGACGGAGAGGGAGCCGACCCGTGCCTCCGGGTCGATCTCGAACCCGAACCGCCGGCCGAGCTCCACGATCCGCCTGTGGGCTTCCTTGCGGTCGAGGAAGACCCGGTTGGCCATCGTCTCCTCGCCGAGGAGGATGTTGTCGGCGACGCTCAGGACGGGGACGAGCATGAAATGCTGGTGGACCATGTTGATCCCGCGCGCGATCGCGTCGGCCGGTCCGGCGATCCGAACGGCGGTGCCGTCCAGCAGGATCTCGCCCTCGTCCGGCCGCGCCAGGCCATAGAGGACGTTCATCAGCGTTGTCTTGCCGGCCCCATTCTCGCCGAGGAGGGCATGGATCTCGCCCGGGCGGACCTCGAGGTTGATCCCATCGTTCGCGACCACGCCCGGGTAGCGCTTCGTGATCCCGCGCATCTCGAGTGCCGGGGCGAGGCTCGTGCCGGTCTGGTCCGTCATGGGCGTGGCTCCGAGACGATTGTGAGAAACGCGGACGGGCCGGCCGTCCTCGGCCGGCCCGTCCGGAATGTGAGCGCTGGCTGGTCGGTTACTTGGCGACGCCGCACCCGGTGTCGGGGCAGGTCTTCAGGGTCCCGGCCTTCATCGCCGCGAGGGCGGCGTCGAGCGCGGTCTTCACTTCGGGGCCGAACAGGCTGGCCTTGTCATGGAAGTCAGAGGCGCCGATGCCGTCGTTCGCGGCGTTGAAGAGGACGTCGCCGGCGGCAAGATTGCCCGCGGCGATCCCGGTGATGGCCTGGTTGACGGCGGACTCGACGTGCTTCTCGGCACTCGTGATGACGCAGGCGTTGGCGGGCGCCCCGAGCGAGGTCCACTGGTCAACGTCGACGCCGATGCCGTAGATCTTGCTCGCGCAGGCGGCCTCGAGCACGCCGTTGCCGGTCTTGCCGGCGACCTGGAAGAGGACGTCCACCTTGTTCGTCTTGATGAACGTGTCGGCGAAGATCTTGCCGCCGGCCGGATCGTTGAAGGCGGCCGCCGAGAAGTCGCGGGTCACGTACGAGGACTTGACGACGATTGCCGGCTTGACCGACTTGGCGCCAAGCTCGTAGCCCTGGATGTAGCGAACGCACGGGGCGCAGAGGGTCGTTCCGCCGATGGCACCGATGATGTTGGCCTTGCTGGCATATGCGGCCACGATCCCGGCGAGATAGCCGGCCTGATCCTCGGCGAAGTACAGGGACGTGTAGTTCGGCAGGAGCGTCTTGGCGTCACCCTTGCAGGCGAACGTCGCGTCGGGCGCGCCGGTCGGATCGACGCAGACCGGGGACTGGTCGACGCCCACGAAGTGGATCGTCGGGTTCGCCTTGGCGGCGGCGACCGTGTCGGAGGTCAGGTTGAACCCGACCGTGACGATCACGTCGAACTTCTGGTCGACGAACTGCTGGATGTCCGCCTTGTACTCCGACGCGTCCTTCGGGACGATCGAGGGCGGAGTGGCGGCGCCGAGCGTCGTTGCCGCGTCCTGGGCGCCCTTGTAGCTGTACTCGTTGTAACCCTTGTCGTTCAGGGTGCCGATGTCGGTGACGACGCCGATCTTCAGCGCGGCGCCTGCGGACGTCGAGGCGGCCGGGGACGGGCTGGCCGCGACGGACGGGGCTGCCGACGGAGCGACCGACGGAGCCGCCACGGACGGCGCGACGGACGGGGCGGCCGGCGTGGGAGTGGCCGCGCCGCTGCACGCCGACGCGACGATCGCGAGCGTCGCGGCGAGCAACCCGAGCCTGGTGGTGCGTGTGATCATGAACTCCTCCTTGCGCGAACTGGGCCTCGAGCGAGGTCCGGTGGGCGCGCTCGCCCGTCTCGACCGGGCAGACTGCTGTGACGCATCGTACCGAGCGCCCGGTGGGCGGGCAAGACGCGCGGGTCGCGACGTCTGCTGGATTGAAGGATAGGGTGGTGATCCGTCGCCTGCGCGGCCAACGCGCGCGCCGACCGGCGGACCGGGTACCCTCCCACGGTGCCGCCACGTCCCGTCATCCTCGACTGCGACCCGGGCCACGACGACGCCCTCGCCATCCTCCTCGCGCTCGCGCGCCCGGAGCTGCGGGTGCTGGGCATCACGACCGTGGCCGGCAACTCGGGCGTCGAGAACACGACCCGGAATGCGCTCCGCGTCCTGACCCTGGTCGGCCGGACCGACGTTCCGGTCGCGGCCGGCGCAGGGCGCCCGCTCGTCCGGCCGAGCCGCGTCGCCGACCACGTCCACGGCGTGTCGGGACTCGATGGTGCCGAGCTGCCGGAAGCGGCCGTCGGGCCCGTCCGGGACGGGGCGGTCGAGCTGCTGGCCCGCCTCGTTCGCGAGTCGCCGGACCCGGTGACGCTGATCCCGACGGGACCGCTGACGAACATCGCGCTCTTCGTGCGGACGCACCCGGAGCTGCTCCCGCGGATCGCGGAGATCAGCATCATGGGTGGCGCGATCGGGGAGGGGAACCTGACCGCCTCGGCCGAGTTCAACATCTGGGCCGACCCGGAGGCGGCCGCGATCGTCTTCGACTGCGGCCGGCCGGTGGCGCTCGTGCCGCTGGAGGTCACCCACGCAGCCCTCTTCCGGAACGCGGAGATTCCGCGCCTGGAGGCGCTCGGGACGCGGACCGGCCGCGTCTTCGCCGACCTGCTGCGCTTCTTCGCGATCTTCCACCGCGAGCGCTACGGCTGGGACGGCTCACCGATCCACGACGCGGTCGCGGTCGCCCGCCTCGTCGTGCCGGACATGGTCACGGAGGCGCCCTACCGCGTCGACGTCGAGACCGAAAGCGAGCTGACCCGGGGTCGGACCGTCGTGGACCTCCACGGCCTGCGCGGCCTCCCGCCGAACGTCACGGTCGGGACGGCGATCGACCGGCCCCGGTTCATCGACCTGCTCGTGGAGGCGATCGGGCGCTTCCCGTAGCGAGGCCGCTTCGGCTATCCCGCCGGCGTGAGCCGGACCGGGTACTCCCGAACGTCGATGGGTGAGCCGTCCTTCGGCGACGCGTCGAAGACGCGCAGCGTGCCCCACTGCGCTGTCGGGACGCGGTACGGGACCGTGACGTCGAACGTGCCCCAGCAGCCGGTCCCGCAGGACGCAGTGACGGGCGCCTCGGCGAGCACGCGGCGGCTGCCATCGAGGACCTGGAGCTGGAACTGTGCCTCGAAGACGTTCGCAAGGCCGGTGACCCGTCCCGGCGAGGCGAGCTCGCCGCCCCAGGTCGGCTGGTCGACGAAGATCGCGGGGAGGCTGCCCGTGCCCGCGGTCCGGCCGAGGCCCGCGCCCACGATCACGCCCTCGCCGCCGATGCTCTCCACGGGCTTCCCGTCGAGCCGCAGCCGGACGGCGTCCACGGTCGAGAACTGGGTTGCGGTGTAGACCAGCTGGGCGAGGCGTCCGAGCATCGAGGCGCTTCCGCCACCGGACTCGAAGGTCCCGGTCAGGTCGACCGTGGCGAGGTTCCCGTCGATGGTGATCCCGAGCAGCTGCGAACCTGCCGGGATCATCGTGAGGAGGCCCGCCTCATCCGGGGCCGGGCCCGCGAGCAGCTCGCGCACCGCCGCGGTCGCGACGGCGCGCGTGGACGGCACGCTCCGCGTGACCGGGACGAGGTGGGCGTCGCCACCTGCCGGATCGGGTTGGAACAGGTAGATCCGCACCGCCGTCGTCGCTGCCGGGGAGGCGGACGGAGCTGTCGCCGGCACCCCCGACGCGGCCGGGGAAGACGCGGCCACCCCCGACGCGGCCGGAGACGGTGTGGCCGGCGACGGTGCGGGCGAAGCGCTCGGTGCGGCCGTGAGCGGCGTGGGGACCGGCCCGGCAACGCCGACCGAGCCGCTGCACGCGGCGACCAGGCCGACGAGCCCGGCGATCAGGGTAGCCACGCGGCGCGACAGAGAGCGGGCGTGGCGCCGCGTGGATGAGGTCGTCATGGACGTGGGCTCCGTGTGGGTTCCGAACGCGCCTCACGATCGCGACGGTCCATCACGGGCTCATCGCGGGCGGGCAACGATTCGGTCACAGGCAGCCGGAGCTCGAAGCGGAGACCGCCACCCGGCTCGGCCGTCGCACGAAGCGAACCGCCGAGCAGCTCGGCGTGCTCGCGGGCGATCGCGAGCCCGAGCCCGGTCCCGCCCGGTCGCGCCGGATCAGCCTTCGCGAAACGCTCGAAGAGCCGCTCCAGGTCCATGACCGGGCTGCCCGGGTCCCCGGCGGGCCCGCTCAGCCCCGCGGCCCCGACACCCGGCCCGTGATCGGCCACCGCCACCCGCACGCCGTCCGGGTCGCGCGTGAGCGACACGCTGACGGACGCATCGGGAGCGTGGACGCGGGCATTGTCGAGCAGGTTCCCCACGATCCGGTCGACGCGGCGCGGATCCGTCTCGATCACGATGGGCTCATCGGGAAGCGCGAGCGTCGCCGCCGGCAACCGTGACGCCACGAGCGCCGCGAGCCGGCGTCCAAGGTCGACCGGTTCCGTCTCGAGCCGCTCGGCGCTCGCGTCGAAGCGGGAGATCTCCAGGAGGTCCTCCACGAGGGAGCGCAGCCGCGCGACGTCGGCCACCAGCAGCTCGGCTGCCCGCCGAACGTCCGGCGGAAGCGCTCCCAGCTCGCCGCGGACCAGCGAGGCCTCGGCGACGAGGCCGGTCAGCGGTGTCCGCAGCTCGTGGGCGACGTCCGCGACGAAGCGCCGGTTCCGCGCCTCCGCGGACCGGAGCCGCTCGATCGTCGTCTCCAGCGTCCCGGCCATCCGGTTGAACTCGGCCGCCCATCTGCCGAACTCGTCGCCCGAGGTCGCCACGACCCGCGCGTCGAGCTGCCCGTC
>JADGQH010000157.1 GCA_017881985.1 Chloroflexota bacterium
CGGGCGACATGGAGCAGCTGGTGCAGCAGCTCGTCAAGGGCTGACGGAGTCCACCCGATGAGCGAGCCCGGAACGCACGCCCCAGGCGGCGATCCGGCCCCCGCGCCCTCCGCCCCCGCCCGGTGACCCGGGCGCGAGGGAGGGCGTCGACGCGGCGGGGAGCTTCGAGGCGGCGCCCAACACCGACGCCGCGCGGCGTCGGGTGTACGGTCGACCAGGCCATCTGTCGCTGTAGCCGGAGGTGAACGAAGTCACCGAGGATCGCACACAGGGTGACGGGGACCAGACCAAAGGCGTCATCAAGGAGAAGGTGGGCAAGATCACCGGCGATCGCTCGACCGAAGTGTCGGGCAAGCTCGATCAGGCCAAGGGCAAGCTCGAAAGGAAGATCGGCGACGCCAAGGACACGCTTCGCCACGAGGACGATCGCAACCGGTGAGACCGTGCAGCGCGCGGGAGCAGCCTTTGTTGAGCGAGCTCGCCGCGCTAGCGTGCGCGTAGTCGAGCAGCTCGCCCATCTGGATTCTCTGCCGGAGAGGAGTTGCCCACTTATTGCCGCGAGCGTCTCCTACGGGACGCTCGCGGAGCATGGCCTCTACTTTCTGGCCTTCTCGTCCGACTGCGCTCGCCACGACGTGATCCTGTCGCGGATGTTCGGCACGGCGGGAGACGGCCTGCACGACCGATCGGCCAGTTCTCACGGCCGGTAGCGGTGCTTTCTGCTTCGCTCCCCCCTCTATCACTCCTCGTCCAGCTCGCGAAGAGTGAGGACGGTGAGACAGACGCGGCGAGCGCCCTGGTCCATGATCACGGCGGCTGGGGCTCGTGCTCGGTGCCGCCGGCGGACTGAGCCCCCGGGAGGCTGAGCCTCGCGCACGGGCCCGACGGGCCGGCGTCGGGCCGTTCGGCTCTGGCGAGGTGCGGGAGACGGCCCGCACACTCGCGGGACAAGGAGGTCGCCATGCCGTTCAACGAGGACATCCTCGCCCGAGCGAAGCGCAACTCGTTCTTCCGCGAGGTCGTTTCGACCGGGCCACACGCCCAGGTCGTCGTGATGAGCATCCCGCCGGCGGGCGAGATCGGCGAGGAGGTCCACCCTGACGTGGATCAGGTCCTCGTCTTCGTCGAGGGCGAGGGCGTGGCCGTCCTCGAGGGCCAGCGCAGCCCGGTGTCGCCCGGTCGCCTCGTCCACGTCCCTGCCGGCACGCGTCACAACTTCGTGAACGAGGGCTCGGTCGACCTCAAGCTCTACACTGTCTACACCGCGCCCAAGCACGCGCCCGGCACGATTCACCGGACCAAGGCCGACGCCGACGCCGACGAAAAGCACGCCTGAGCCACCCGGGCCCGGCTCGAGCCCCTGGACCGCCCGTTCTTGGTCCGCGCCTTGAAGATCTCGCGCTCGTAGGCGTAGAAGGTGTCGAGTATGCCGTCGAGCACCCTTTCCATCGGGTCCCCACGACCGCAATGGCGAACTTCGAGACCATGATGCAGGCGACGCTTCGGGTCGACGAAGCCGAGCGCAGCGTCCGGGTCGCAGCGATCCGGCTGTCGAGCCTGGTCCCCGGCGCTCCACTCCGCTACAGCGTCGAGGCGACCCGACGACTTCGAGCAGCGCACGCTGAGCTCGATGCGGCCCGGGTCGCCTACCAGGCCGCGCAGGATCCCCCTGCGCCCGAGGACTGAACTGGGCTGAGCCACACCGTGGCCGCCGTCCAGGTCACGTTGGCGGTTTCGATGCAGCGCCATCAGGTGCAGGCGGCCATCTGCTCCGCGACCGCGGCTGGGCAGAGGGGTAGGAACCGTGAGCTCGACCGGGTCGGACATGACCCTCGCCGTCCTGAGTGAGACGGATCGATCACGTGATTCGGCCCAGGAGGGGCTGCGATGATGGGCGATCAACTCCGAGCGCTGATCCCGGTCGCCTGGCGCGCGGTGATCGACTGCGCCATCACCGAGACGGAGTTGGAGCACCTCGCGCGCGGCTGGACGAGGACCACCGTGAGGTCTTCCCTCTCCGACACTATCCAGTTCCGGTCGCCCCCGCCGTCCGTCCAGAAGGTGCTGTTCGGCGTCCTTGCGTCGATGGCGCATGCGCTGGGGTATCGGGGGACGTACGCGCAACTATCCCGCAGCATCGCCCTGCGGGAGACTCCTGAGGGTCGCCCGGCTCCCTCGCCCGGGTGAGCAAGGGACCGGACACCGCCGACGGACGAGGGCACGCCGCCGCGCGAATGGGCCGAGCGCCTCCACGATCTGCGCCGCTACACGCGGATGCCGCGCGGCGGGCACTTCGCCGCCGCCAAGCCGCCGGGGCTGGTCGCCGAAGACATCCGTGCGTTCTTCAGCGGGCTCACGGGAGCTGGTCGGTGACGACGACCAGTCGTCCGGGGTTTCAAGCTCCTGACTTGTCAAGCGGCCAATCTGGCCGACGCCGCGCCTTCTTGGAGCAGCCGGAAGACGGTCCGCACGAGTTGGCGCTTGAGGGCACGGAGTGCCTCTCGGTGGGTCTTGCCTTCAGAGCGTTTGCGC
This sequence comes from Chloroflexota bacterium, assembly GCA_017881985.1. Taxonomy (GTDB): domain Bacteria; phylum Chloroflexota; class Limnocylindria; order Limnocylindrales; family CSP1-4; genus CTSoil-043. Next base: position 2,533 of record JADGQH010000157.1, read on the forward strand.
TCGATGTACGCCTTGGCGGGTGTATGGTGCCGAGCCTGGGCGAGGGCGATGATGACTGGTGGCTGATCGCCCTGCGGGTCGTGCACGTCGGATCCTCGATGGCCTGGTTCGGCGGGGCGGTCATCGAGTCGTTCATCCTGTTCCCGGCAGCGCGGGCGCTGGGTCCCGCCGGCCAGCCGTTCATAGATCAGCGACAAGGCGCCCCAACAGCGCCGCCGCAGTGACGAAGGAAGTGCTCGACCGGTGAACGTTCCGATCGCCGCCTTCGAACGCCTCACGTCTCTCGGGGCCGCTGAGCTCGTGGCAGAGCTTCGGTCGGGGGGTATTTCCGCCACTGCCGCGATCGAGGCCCACATCGCCCGGATCGAGGGCTTTGAGCCGGCGCTGAACGCGATCGTCGTCCGGCGGTTCGACCGTGCACGGGCCGAGGCGGCCGCGGCGGATGCCGCGGCCGGATCTGGCGAGCCGCTTGGCCCGCTGCACGGGCTGCCGATCACGTTGAAGGAGCAGTTCCTTCTCGAAGGTACGCCGACAACGTTCGGGTTCGAGTGGCGGCTGATGCACGTAGCCGGCCACACGGGGCCCGTCGTTTCGGCTCTCCGGGCCGCAGGCGCGATCGTCCTTGGGAAGACGAATGTCAGCCAGACCTTGGGATTCCACGAGGCGGACAACCCCGTCTATGGAATGACCCGGAACCCCTGGGACGTCACTAGGACTCCGGGCGGGAGCAGCGGAGGCGAGGCTGCGATCATTGCATCCGGTGGCTCGCCGCTGGGGCTCGGCGGTGACCTCGGCGGGAGCATCAGAATCCCGGCGCACTTCACGGGCGTCGCGGCGCTCAAGCCCACCTCGGGCCGCCTGCCTCCTGGCGACACACCGAGTGACATTGCCACGGTGCCCCGTCAACTCCCGGCCCAGCCTGGTCCGATGGCCCGAGACGTTGCGGACCTGCATCTCGCGATGTCGATCATGACCCCGGTTGGTGTCGCGACATCGCCGGACGTGCCCGCATACCCGGCCGAGCTCCCCGATGTCCGGGGCCTTCGAGTGGCAGTCCAGCTTGACGAGGCGTTCTTTCGCTCGGCTCCCGCCGTACGCCGCGCCCTTCGCGAGGCGACTGCTGACCTCGCCGCCGCGGGTGCCAGCGTGGTCCAATTCCAGCCTCCCGCGCTCGCTGAGGCATCACGGCTCTTCATCCGCGTCATGGCCGCCGATCGAGGGCTGTGGCTTCGTGCCAGTCTTCATGGCGACGCTCCGGACCGCCGGGTCGCGGGTCTCCTGAAAGCCGCCGCACTTCCGAACGCCGTGCGCCCGCTCTTCGCCGCGGCGCTGCGAGTGAGTGGCCAGCGTCACCTCGCGTTCACGATCGATGCTGCGCGGTCGTCGCGCGGCGCAGCCCTGAAGCAGCTCGAGGCGGACATCGAGGCCTACCGGACGGCCTACGCTCGGGCGATGGGGGAAAGGCGTGTCGACATCGTCCTCTCGCCACCGCACGCGCTCCCGGCATTGCGTCACGGCGCGAGCGAGCATCTCCATGTCAGCAATGCCGCCGCGTATTCTGTCCTCTACAACGTCCTCGGTCTCCCGGCTGGCGTCGTGCCCGTCACCACCGTGAGAAAAGGAGAGGAGAGCGACCGCCCGCGAAGTCGCGACCCGGTCGAACGGGTCGCCGCTGAGACCGAGCGCGGTAGCGCCGGCCTTCCGGTCGGCGTGCAGGTCGCGGCTCGAGCCTGGCGCGAAGACCTCGTGTTGGGCGCGATGAGGGCGATCGAGGTCGCGGTGCGAGAACGGTCTGGGGTGACCTTCATCGCAGATCCGAAGCTCTTCGACACTGCTCCGGCGCCTACGGCTTCGTAGGTCTTGCCGGCGTTCCTTGTTCCTGCAGCGCTACTGAGGGAGCGGCCTCAGGTTAGTTTAGATGGAGCTTCATGCGACTCACCGCAGGCTTCGCCGTCCGGCCAGAACGAGGGCCGCCCGAATCGGCACCGGTGCAATCAGGAACGGCAGCGCGAATCCGCCTGCAAGAGCTAGGGCAAGCGGAGTCATCGCAAGCCCGAGGGCAGCTCCCCGTCGCCGGCCTTGCCAGAGCCACACACCAGCCACTACGTCGAGTGCACACACACCGACCAAATCCAGCCAAGAGCCGTAAAGCGTTCCGGCCCGAGACGTTCGAATGGGCCGGCCAGGGCCCTGAAGCCCCAGGGCGTCATCGGCAGCTCACCGTGGCGGCGCGAATCGGGGTTTCCGACCCCCACGGGCCGTTTGGCTCTGACTCCCGCCTGATCAGGTGGCTACCGTCGGCGCAATCGCCGCAGAAGGTAGTCAACCGCCCATGCCGACCCTGCTCCGGAAGCCGATCCTCAACCGCTGGACTCCGTGCACTCCTGTGCGTGCGGACTTCGGCGGCTGGATCGCGTACCTCTCGATTGACGCTGCCGCAGTCCGCGCCGCTGGAACACGCGAGGGCGTCATCAATGCTCGCGCGCAACTGGTTGCCGGACAGATGATCGAACACCGCGACGGGAGCACCTACCAGCTCGTGTCCCGGCCGGTCGAATAGCCCCGGACACATCGGTCTCGGTCTGGGCGGTCGCCTCGGCGCAGCCGCGCCGCGGACGCGCCCGGGGAGAGCGCCGCTGCGGCCCCCGCCGCACGTCGCGGCGCATTGAGCGGGTACGAGACGTTGCGTCCGAGGCCGGCTGCCCTCCGCCCGGCGGTCTTGGGCGATGATGCGCGAGCGATGGAACGAACACACGCGGCCGCTCGACTGGACAGCCGTCTTTGCGGCCCACGGCGACCCGGCGCAGCCTTCCGGCCGGCCCGTCTCTGGCCGCCCAGGGAATGGTCCGGCCGGCGATGAGACGAAGGTTCGGGTGGCGACGGTTGCTCTTTCTCCTGCTCCTGGTCGTCCTGCTCACGATCGTGGCCGGCCAATTCACCTCGGCCGAGGCACTCGGCGTGGACCTCTCGAAGGCGAACCCGTGGTGGGCGACGGTCGCGCTCCTCCTGCACGGGGCGTTCTTCCTGCTGTACGGAGGTCTGTACCAGTCAGGCTTCCGCGCGGTCGGGGTCTCCAGCCGGGCGCTGCGGCTGATCCCGGTGATGTTCGCGTCGATCTTCGCGAAGACCGTCGTCCCCTTCACGGCGGCGCCTGCGGCCGCGGTCTTCATCGATGACGCCATGGCGCGAGGCGAGTCCGGCCCGCGGACGGCGGTCGGGGTGGTCGTCGTGCTCGTCATGGACCTGCTGACGGCGCTGCCCTTCGTGCTTGCCGGAACTGTCGCACTCGTCCTGCGGAACCGGCTCGTCGCGTTTGCGGTGGTCGGTACGGCGCTCTTCGTCGCGTTCACCGGTGCGGTGCTCCTGTTGCTCGTCCTGTCGGCTCGCCGACCCGCGTTGCTCGAACGGCTGCTGGCAACGTGTGGTACCGCGGTTAACCGCTCGGCGGCCCTCCTCAGACGTTCCGCGCCTGTACCGGGCGGGTGGGCTGGCCGCACGACGGATACGCTCGCCGCGGCGGTCACCTCGATCCCCGACCATCCGCGCGACATTGCGATCGCGTCGGGTTACGGCGCGCTGCTCCATCTCGCGAATCTTGCGGGCCTCGGCGCCGTGTTCCTCGCTTTCGGCCAGAGCCTGGACCTCGCTGCCCTTGCCGCAGGGTTCGGGATGAGCATCGTGTTCTTCATCATCGCGATCGTTCCCGACGGGGTCGGAGCGGTCGAGGGGGCGATGGCGCTCGTCTTCGTCCAACTCGGGATGCCGCCGACGACAGCGATCCTGGTGACGTTGGCTTACCGGATCCTCAACGTATGGATCCCCGTCGCGATCGGGTTCTGGTGCGCGCGACGGCTCCGGCTCTTCGGTGCCACGGAACGTGCTCGGGCAGCAATCAGCGTGATCGAGCCCGACGCGACGTAGGTCGACGGAGGCAGCGAAGCCGACGGGGCTCGGCCCCTCAGGGCTCGGGCGTCGGCGTCGCGGTCGGCTCGGGCGTCGGCGTCGCGGTCGGCTCGGGCGTCGGCGTCGCGGTCGGCTCGGGCGTTGGGTGTGGGGCCGGGGTCGGCGTTGGCCACGGCGGTTCGTACGGTGTTGGCCACGGCACCCAACCCTGCGGCGGGGACGCGATCGGCGATCCGACCGGACCCGGAGTCGGTGTCGAGGCGTACGGAGGAGCTGCAGACGGAGACACGCGCGCGCGAGGCGCCGGCGTCACCGCGACCCACGAGCTTCCCGGGCCAGACCTGGGAGGGTTGGGCGCGATTGCCGGCGGCGTGCCGCCGCCCGGGCTGGTCGCTGCACTTGCGGGCGGCATCGTCCCGGACGAGGGTGCCGTCGTGCCTCCAGGCGCCTGCACGGTCATCTGGCCGTCGGCGGGGAACGGAAGTGCCGAGAGGGGCGCGCCTGCGAGCGGCGCCGGTAGCTTCGGGGATCCACCAGAGACCACGACCGCGAGGGCCGCCAGGACAACCAGCGCGGACGACACGATGACCCCTCCACCGCGGGCTCCCCGACGTGGGCCGATCCTGCCCTCGACCGGGGCCGTGTCCGTCACCGACGTTCCGCTGGCCTCGCCACGATGCGCCGCAGTCGCCGTCGGCGTCGCGCGGTCCGACGACCAGGCGTCTGCCTGGCGAATCCTCGGCGCCGCCCGCACCACGAGCTGTCCCTCGACCTCGGGACCGGTGATCCCGCGACCCGTCCTGCCGTGCCCCGGGAGGCTCGGTTCCCGCGGGATGAGGACGGGAGACTGGCCCGACGGGTCGAGCAGCCGGAAGGGCATGCACCGCAGGCACGCGTCGTCGACGAGGTTCCAGCAATCGGAACAGCTTGCGACGCCGCACCGTGAGCAGGTGTGGAACGAGATGCCAGCCGACGCGAAGGAATCGCCGTCCCGTCCGCAGCGTTCGCAGAACTGGGCTCCGATTTCCACGCTGCACCCGACAATGGCGCAATCGACTGGCGGTTGCGCGACACGTTGACCTTAACCGCGCCGGCGTGCCCGGAACCTCACTCGCTAGTACCGAGCACGCCAGGCGTTCGTCGCGATTGGTGCGTCCCGGCACCAGCCTC
>JADGQH010000158.1 GCA_017881985.1 Chloroflexota bacterium
CGGCACACTCCGGATCGAGCAGCTGTACGTCGTCGTCTTCCTCGAGGGCTGCCTCGGGGCGCTGTTCGATGCCGCCTATCCGGCGTACGTCCCGTCGCTGATCGGGGTCGATCGCGTGGTTGAGGGCAACAGCAAGCTGGCCACGAGCTCATCGCTCGCCGAGATCGGTGGTCCCGGGCTGGCGGGTGGCCTCGTCCAGCTGATCGGCGCGCCATTTGCGATCCTCGTCGACGCCTTCTCGTTTATCGTCTCGGCGATCTCGCTGGTCCTGATCCGCAGCCCCGAGGAGCCACGTCCGACCAGGACCGCGCCGACGCCGATGCGGCGCGAGATCCTGGAGGGCCTGCAGCTCGTCCGCCGGCACCCGGTCCTCGTGCCGCTGACCCTCCGCTCGGTCATCGCCCACGTTGCCGGCTCGTTCTACGGCGTCCTCTACACGATCTATCTCATCCAGGACCTGCACCTCGACCCGTTCCTGCTCGGCGTGGTCGTCTCGGCCGGGGGCGTCGGCTCCCTCGTCGGCTCCTTCTTCGCCTCGAGGGTCATCGCCAGGTTGGGCCTCGGCCCCGCCCTCATCTGGACAGCGACGGGCGCGTCGATCGTCGGCGTGCTCACGCCCCTGGCCGGTGGGCCCCTTCTGGTCGCGACGCTGATGGTGTTCGTCCCGCAGCTGATCGGCGACGGCCTCCAGACGATCGAGAGCATCGCCGAGCTGTCGCTCATCCAGGGGGTGATCCCGGACCGTATCCTCGGCCGCGTCAACGCCACGCTCGGGGTGTTCTCGCACGGAATTGCCTACCCGATTGGCGCGCTCATGGCTGCCGCCGTCGCCGGCTCGATCGGCGTCCGCGGCGCGATCGCGATCGGCTGGGCTGGGATGGCGGTCTCGATCCTGCTGCTCGTCCGCTCACCGCTGCCGCGCATCCGGCAGCCGTCGGACGTGCCCGCCGTCGAGGACTGACCGATCGGGCGGGACGCGCCGCCGGGCTCGCCGCCGGTGGCTCCCGATCATCTTCGGCCAGAAGGCACGACGGTAGCGGCCAGCGTCAATATTGGTGCCGGTCAGCGGCGCCCGGCGTCACTCAGACCGCGGCCATCGCCTCTGCGTCCGGCTCGGAGCGCGGGACCAGCACCGCCGCCAGGATGGCCGCCAGCAAACAAGCCACGACCCCGATCCAGATCGTCGCCGCCAGCGAGACCGTCACGAGCGCCCCCGCGATCGCCGCGCCGACCGGGAAGCCCATGAAGTTGAAGGCCATCGACACGGCGAAGGCGCGGCCCATCCAGGCAGGTTCGGTGCGGCGCTGGCGGATCGTGAACAGGGCGATGTCCGAGCAGCCGTTGACGAACCCGAACATGAACATCAGGAGCAGCAGAAGCGCCAGGCCCACCTCAGAGTCGATCGGTCCAAGGACGCCCGCAGCCGGCAGCATGAGTGCGACGAGCGGCGCCATCAGGACGATCGGCACGACGAGCATCGTCCACTCGCGACCGCGCGTGTCGATCCGGCCGAACAGGAACGCGGAGATCATCCCCGAGACGCCGGAGGCTGCGAACACGAACCCAACCATCGCGTCGCCGAAGCCCAGGTTCCTCAGGACCACGAGTGGCACGACGATCGTCATCATCCCCCAGGCCAGGTTGAGGACCGACAGCGCGAAGCCCAGGCCGCGGATCGTCCGGTTGCCCCACGCGTAGCGGACGCCCGCCCAGGCGTCGGCCAGCAGTCGCCCTGTCGAGGCCGTCTCGGCGTCCGGCTCCGGCAGCCCGATCAGGACGACGACTGCCAGCGCGAACGGGACGGCGATCGCGATGACGGCCTCCGCCGGGCCAAGGATCGCGACCAGGCTGGCCGCCAGCGGCGGGCCCAGGATCGTCGCAACCACGTAGCCGTTCGAGTCGATCGCGTTGACCCGCTCCCAGAGCTGGGAGGGGACCATGATCGGGAAGATCGTCCGCAGCCCCACGACGCTGAGGATGCTCGTCAGCGAGGTGACGACCACGATCAGCACCAGGAGCGGCGAGGGGAGCAGCCCTGCGAGCGCCAGCCCACCAATCAGGAGGAGGCTCGCCAGGGCCACGATGTAGTCGAGGATCATCAGCCGGACCCGACCGTGACGGTCGAGCAGCGCGCCGGCGATCGGGGCTATGAGCAGGCCCGGAACCACGGACGCGAACGTCACCACCCCGGCCAGGGCCGGCGAGTCGTAGACCCCCAGCGCGAACAGGACGAGCGCCACCCCCACCATCGACTGGCCGGTGCGGGCCAGCACCATTGACGCGACCACCCGGCCCAGCCTCGGGACGCCGAGCAGGGCACGGTACGACCGGTCGAGCGGTGCGTCGGGCATGGGATGGATGCTAACCCGGGATCCCCCGAACGGGGAACGCATCCACCGATCATCCGGCCGCGGGGTGCCTGGGCGACGGACGGTCCGCATGTACCGCGCGACGCACCCTTCCGGGAGGTTTGGTGGCAGGACATCGGCCGCCCGACCGACCGCGTCGTGGGTCGCGGGAGGCAAGGTCTGCGAGGTCCAAAGCGGAGTCCTCGCCACCCCCTGCGGGGTGGATTCGGCGGCGTGTCGGCGGGCCGCGACCTCGGACCGGCAGGTCGCTCGACCCGACCGAAGTCACGAATCGGGCGACGCCGACACGGGCGAGGGCCGGAAGAACCCCCGCGAGGGTGCTGATCGGGCTCTGCGCGGGCTGGCCGATGGGCAGCACGGGCGTCGCGTGCGGCGCCCGACGATCATCGCCGGGTCCTCGCCGTCCTGGCCCATCTGCGGGGCTGATCCGCCGGGCCCTCCTCGGCGCCCGCGGGATGAACCACATTGACCGGGACGTGTCGCTCCACCCCGCAGGCTGGTACGTTGACGGAACATGGCAAGCCTGCTGCTCGAGACAAAGCTCTACACCCCGAGGCCGCGACGCGGCCTGGTGGCACGCCCACGGCTGAGCGAGCGCCTGCGCCGTGGAGCCGAGTCGAAGCTGACGCTCATCTCCGCCCCGGCCGGGTTCGGCAAGACGACGCTGCTGGCCGAGTGGCTGGCAGCCGCTCCGGCGGGTCGACAGGGTGCGGCGTGGCTTTCCCTCGATCACGGTGACAACCAGCCCGGGTTGTTCTGGATCTACCTGATCACCGCGCTGCAGACGGTGGCGCCGGGGGTCGGCGCACGTGGGCTCGCCAGCCTCCAGGGGCCGCAGCCAGCGCCAGTCGAACTGATCCTCGCAACGCTGCTCAACGAGCTCAGCGCCGTGCCGAACGATGTCGTGCTGGTGCTCGACGACTATCACGTGGTCAACGCGCACGACGTCCATGAGGGGTTGGCGTTCCTCCTGGAGCATCTGCCCCCGCAGGTGCACCTCGTGATCGCAACCCGCGCCGACCCGGCGCTGCCGCTCGGCCGCCTGCGGGCGCGAGGCGAGCTCGTCGAGGTCCGCGCCGTGGATCTGCGCTTCACCCTGGACGAGGCCGACGCATACCTCGATGGGGTGATGGGGCTCGATCTCACCGCTCTCGATGTCGCCGCGCTGGAGGGCCGCACCGAAGGCTGGATCGCCGCCCTCCAGCTCGCGGCGCTCTCGATGCAGGGACGCGACGATGTCGCCGGCTTCATCGCGGGCTTCGCGGGGGACGACCGCTACATCGTCGACTACCTGGTCGAGGAGGTCCTGCACCGTCAACCCGAGGCTGTCCGGAGCTTCCTGCTGGAGACCTCCATCCTGGGCCGGCTGAGCGGGTCCCTGTGCGACGCGGTCACCGGCCAGGACGGCGGCAAGGCCATGCTCGAGGAGCTGGACCGCGCGAACCTGTTCCTGGTTCCGCTCGACGACCGCCGCCAGTGGTATCGCTACCACCAGCTCTTTGCCGACGTGCTGCGAGCGCGCCTGCTCGACGAGCGGCCCGACCGGGTGCCGGACCTGCACCGGCGGGCGACCGAGTGGTACGAGCGGAATGGCCAGCGGTCCGAGGCCATCCGCCATGCGCTTGCCGCCGAGGACCTCGAGCGAGCCGCGGACCTGGTCGAGCTTGCGATCCCGGCGATGCGCCAGAGTCGACAGGAGGCCACGATCCGTCGCTGGCTCGAGGCGCTCCCGCACAGCCTGATCCAGGCCCGGCCCGTGCTCAGCGTTCACTACGCCGGGGCGCTCCTGCAGTTCGGCCAGCTCGAGGGCGTGGAAGTGCGCCTGCGGGATGCCGAACGGAGGCTGGACACCGCGACCGGGGGACGGGAGGGACCGACCGCCGAGTTGACGGCGTTGGTCGTCGTCGACGAGGAGGAATTTCGGCGTCTCCCGAGCGCGATCGCCCTCTACCGTGCCGCCCTGGCCCTCGCAGCCGGCGATGTGGCCAGCACCGTGAGATACGCTCGACGCGTGCTCGACCTCGCACCCGAGGACGACCACCTGATGCACGGTTCAGCAGCGGGGCTCCTGGGACTCGCGGATTGGACGACGGGGGACCTCGAGGAGGCGCACCGGTTATACACCGATTGCACGGCGAGCCTGGAGAAGGCCGGGTACATCTCGGACATCATTGGTTGTGCAATCTCTCTGGCTGACATCCGGATTGCGCAAGGTCGTCTCCGCGAGGCGATGACCACCTATGAGCGGGGATTGCAGCGTGCGACGGAACCGGGCGCGCCCCTCCTGCGGGGAGCCGCGGACATGCACGTGGGCATGGGCGGACTCTCCATCGAACGGAATGATCTTGATGCCGCCCGGCAGCACCTGCTGACGAGCTATGAATTGGGCGAGCACGCCGCTCTGGAGCAGAACGCGTATCGCTGGCGTGTGGCCACGGCTCGGCTGCGCGCGGCCGAGGGAGACCTGGGCGGCGCGCTCGACCTCCTCGATGAGGCAGGCCGCCAGTACGTGAGTGACTTCCTTCCCATCGTCCGGCCTATTGCCGCGCTGAAGGCGCGGATCTGGGTCGCGCAGGGCCGCTTGGACGAAGCGCTGGGATGGGCCCGTGAGCGGGGTCTGTCGGCCGGGGACGATCTCAGCTACCTGCGCGAATTCGAGCACGTCACGTTCGCGAGGGTGTTGCTCGCCCGGTCGACGCAAGACCGTGTCGACGGCTCCGTGCGTCAAGCGGTGGAACTCCTGGAGCGTCTCCTGCACGCGGCCGAAGCGGGTTCGAGAACGGGGAGCGTCATCTCGATCCTGGTGCTCCAGGCGCTCGCGCACCGGGTGCGCGGCGACATCCCTGCCGCTCTTGCTCGGCTGGAACGCGCCCTGACCCTGGCTCAGCCGGAGGGCTACGTCCGCCTGTTCGTTGATGAAGGTCCATCGATGGCTGGCCTGCTGGAGGCTGCCGGGAAGCGCGGGATCGCCCCGACGTACATTCGCGAGCTCCTGGCGGCCTTTGGCCGGCCCGAAGGCCGAACGCCGATCAAGCAGGTGCTGTTCGAGCCACTGAGCGAGCGCGAGCTCGACGTGCTCCGATTGCTCGACACCGATCTCGACGGCCCAGGGATCGCCCGCCAGCTCGTGGTTTCCCTGCACACGGTGCGGAGCCACACCAAGAGCATCTACGCAAAGCTCGGCGTGAACAACCGTCGCGCCGCGGTCGGCCGAGCGGTCGAGCTCGACCTGCTGTCGCGAACCCGCAATGACCGACCCGGGCCCGTCACCGTTCACGACACGTAGACTCACGGCCCGCTCGACACGGAGCCGCGGGCCGCGCCCGCCGTGGCGCGGCCGATGACGGCGACTGCACGCCCGTCGCCGTAGCGCCCGACCGGCAGCGTTGCTGAACCGCGCGCTCGGCCGGCAGCACCGCTGACGCGCGCTCGCTCGGCCTTCCGCGCTGACGCCGGCACGACGCTCCAGCGCGACACCCTCAAGCTCCTCGGCCTCGCGCGACCACGAGCGCCCACGTGGTGAATGCGTGGCACAGGCCCGTCAGGGTTCGTCGAACCAGGCCCTCGGTGCCTTCCCGCCTCCAGATCGAAGAATCACCACCCCAATCACCACAGGTGGTGATGCCCGCTCACCACATGTGCCTCCACCTTGAGATCGCACCAAGTACGTCGGCATCGCCGGCGAGATCCATCGAGCGAGGAACAACGCACAAGGAGCGCCATGAGCGAACGACACGCATCGACTGGCGACCGCCACGAACCGGGACGCTATGAGATCCGCCTCAAGGGGCACCTTGATCGCCGATGGGCCGCCTGGTTCGACGGCCTGAGCATCAGCCTCGAACGCGACGGCACCACGATCCTCGGTGGCTCGATCACCGACCAGGCGGCATTGCATGGCCTTCTCCTGAAGGTGCGGGACACGGGTCTGCCGCTGGTCTCGGTGACGCAGATCCAACCACGCCAGGGCGATGTGCCCGTCATCGAACCCACGTAGCTACCGGCGACCAACGGCCGGGCGTTGACCGAATCACGAGCCGGTCCCATAAGCAATTGAGTTCCCAGCTTCCCTCAGCAATGAAAGGAATCCCGCTATGACCTCTTCGCGAAAGACCGCGCTCGTCGTGGGCGTGCTGTTCATCCTCACCTTCATCACGTCGATTGCTGCGGCTGTTCTCTACGGCCCACTGACCGACAATCCCGGCGCCTACATCACCGGTGCCGGCGCCGACACCCGCGTGTTCCTCGGTGCGTTCCTCGAGCTCATGCTCATCCTCACCAACATCGGCTGCGCCGTGGTTCTGTTCCCGCTGCTCAAGCGGCAGAACGAGACCCTGGCCCTTGGCTACGTCACCGCCCGCCTCGTCGAGTGCGCCTTCATCGGGATCGGCCTCCTCAGCCTCCTCACGGTCGTGACCGTGCGGCAGGGGGCCGCGGGCGCGGATGCGGGGTCGCTCGTCCTCATGGGTAAGTCGCTGGTCGCCCTCCACAACTGGACGTTCCTGCTCGGCCCCGGCTTCGCCGACGGCATCGGGACCGGCCTGATCCTGGGCTGGCTGCTGTACCGGTCCGGCCTGGTGTCACGCCGCATGGCGCTGTTCGGTGTCATCGGAGGTCCGCTGCTCGCCGCTTCCGGGACCGCCGTGCTGCTCGGAGTCATCCCGCAGTTCGGAGCGGTGCAGGGCATCGCGACCGTCCCGGAGTTCATCTGGGAGCTGTTCCTGGGCCTGTGGCTCATCTTCAAGGGGTTCCAGGCGGCCGCTCCGGTCGCCCTTGCGTTCGACGCAAGCGCGACCGAGGAGTCGGCAACGGCCGCCTCAGGACCGATCGCGGTCGCGACGAAGGTGGCCGCAGCATGACCGCCGTCCGCGAGCAGGCGCCTCCCGCCTCTCCGCGGGTGTTCGTTCGGATCGCCTGGGTGCTGCACCGCGCCTACTACCGGCTCACCGGGGGCCGGCGCGGACTCTGGCGACCGAAGGCTGGCGCCAAGTTCGGGACGATGCGCCTGACGACGCTCGGGCGGCGTTCGGGCCAGCCACGGGTCGCGATTGTCGGGTACTACGACGACGGCCCGAACCTGGTCACCCTGGCCATGAACGGCTGGGCCGATGCCGAGCCGGCGTGGTGGCTGAACCTCCGGGCACAGCCGGAGACGATCGTCGAGCTGAAGGATGGTCCACGTGCCGTTCGAGCCCGCGTCGCGGCGGGAGCGGAGCGCGAG
>JADGQH010000024.1 GCA_017881985.1 Chloroflexota bacterium
ACGGCCGCCGCGTCCTCCGCCTGCTCGAAGAGCGCAGCCGGCCCCGCCGCACGATCAACGAGCGTGATCGGAGGCGGCGCGTCGTCGGGGCCGTCGAGCGCGGCGTCGAGCGACACGTGCCGGCGGGCGCGGTTGACGGCCTTGATCGCGTCGTTCGCGACGCTGCGCAGGAACCATGGGCCGAACGGGGCAGCGGCGTCGAACTGGTGGATCCGCTCGAACGCGCGAATGAACGCCGACTGGGTGATGTCTTCGGCAACCGACCGGTCCCGGACGATCAGGTACGCCGTCCGCACGGCCTGGACCTGGTACGCGTCGACGAGAGCGGCAAGGCCGCCGATATCGCCCGCCTTCAGTCGCGCGATCGACGCTCGCTCGAGACTCATCGCCCATCCTGTCGTCTACGGCACCGAGGGCACCTGCCCCTCCCTACTATCCGCGGACCGGCTGAAATGTTTGACGGCAGATCTGTGCGGTCCGTTCGTCGAGCCGTGACCGCCCCCGGCTCCCAGCGCCCTCCCGGTCGCCTTCCTCGACGACGAGTCTCCCTGCACGGCATCGACGACGCCGATGAGGCCGCGGCGTAGACTCGCGCGGTCGAACCAGCGGCCCGGAGAACCCATGCCAACCCGACCAGACGGCACCGAGCCTGTCATCGCGCACGGTTCCGTCTACCTGCGCGCCGCGGAGCGAGACGACATCCCGCGCTTCGTCGCGTGGCTGAACGACTATCGGACGTCGCGAACGCTCGCGCTCCGGGCGCCGCAGTCGATCCCGATGGAGGAAGCCTGGTTCGAACGGATCGTCGCCGACCAGGGCAAGGGCGGATACCTGTTCACGGCCTGCCTCCTCGCCGACGACCGGCCGATCGGCAACGTCGGCCTGTTCGACCTCGATCTCGTCAATGGCAGCGCCGGCCTTGGAATCATGATCGGCGAGCCCGGTGACCGCGGCCGCGGGCACGGGACCGACATGCTGGAGGCGCTGGTGGAGTTCGGTTTTGCGAGCCTCCGCCTCGAGCGCATCTGGCTGGACGTCTACGACTTCAACCCCGGGGCTCGCCGGGTCTACGAGCGGTTCGGCTTCCAGCACGAAGGGCTCATGCGGCACGCCTTCTTCCGCGAGGGCCGGTTCGTGGACGTCCACATGATGTCGATCCTGTCAGGCGAGTGGCGGGCGCGCCTCCGAGCCGACGAGGACGCGAGCGTGCGGCCGGGCCCAGTGGCATAAGTGCGAGCCGGCCACACGGGTAGCGTCCCTACGGGTAGCGTCCCGACGCTCGGGCCGTGGCATACCGCCCGCTTCAGGGTCAGCGGGCCCGGTGCCCGGCGATCCGACGCGTGCCGACGCGGAGGTGGAAGAGCTGCCGCACCGAGGCCCAGAGGCTCTGCGGGGCCGGGCTCCAGACGCGTCGCGCGCCGGACGGTCCGGTGGAGCGCTCCGGCGAGGCCGCCCTCGCCATCCGCTCGCGGGCCATCTGCGCTCGCTGCTCGTCCTGGTATCGCGTGACCTGCCGATACGTGTCTTCGGGTGTCATCGGGAACATCGTTTCGCCCTCCATTCGGCGTCCGTGTCTCTGGTGACATCGTGGGCGTTCGACCGAGCGAGGGGTTATCGAGCCGCCGACAGCCAGCGCGTCGATCCCGAGGCGCCGCCACGGTGGTCACGGCGACCGCCCGGGTGTCGAATGGGAGACGGCCCGGCGACTCAAGGGCCTTGACGAGCCGATCGCGATCGACCACGTCCGTCCGATCGGATCCCCGGCGTGCCCCCGCTGGAGCGGCCGCCTCACCTAGTGAAGGCGATGCGCCCGGAGCGCGGCCGGGTTCCGCCAGCCGACACCGGCGAGTGCCACGCCGCCCAGCCGCTCGTAGAACGCGACGAGGTCCGGGTCGCACACGAGGTCCACCGAGTATCGGTCGCGAAGGCGGTCGAGCACGTGTCTCACCAGGTCGGACCCGATCCCCCGCCCGCGATAGGCGGGAAGCACCTCGAGAAGCGGGATGAACGCCGCAAGGACCCCATCGCCGATCGCGGTCACGAAGCCGACGACCTCGCCTGTCGCGTCGTCGAGCGCGACGATTGCGACCTCGGCGCCGCGCAGGTGCGCGAGGTGGAGCTCTGCCGAAGGCGGGGCCGGCCAACCCTCGAAGAAGCCACCATGGAGCTGGTCGGCCGTCAGCGCCGATACATCGTCGAGGTACACGATCACGTCGAGCAGTATGGGCGGATCACGCGCCCTCGAACCCATCCCGGCCCCGGACCCACCCGGCCCCATCCCGGCGGCGGGTGCGCCAGACTTGTCGCATGGACCACGCCGACCACGTCAGGTTGCTCCGTGATGGCGTCCACGGGGGTGGGACAGCCTGGGCAGACCTCGGATCGGGTGAGGGAGCGTTCACCCTTGCCCTCGCGGACCTGCTCGGTCCGACCGGCTCGATCCACACGGTCGATCGCGACGGGCGCGCCGTCGGGGTCCAGGTGCGAGCGCTCCGTGAGGCGTTCCCGAGCGTCGGCCTCACGCCTGTCGTGGCCGACTTCACCATGCCGCTCGAGCTGCCACCGCTCGACGGGATCGTCATGGCGAACTCGCTCCATTTCGTGCGGGACAAGCTCGGCGTCCTCGGTCTCGTCCGGGGCTACCTGCGCCCGGCGGGTCGCCTGGTCCTCGTCGAATACGACACCGACCACGGCAACCCGTGGGTCCCCTTCCCGCTTTCGTCCCGCTCCTGGGCAACGCTGGCGACGGAGGCCGGCTTTCGCGAAACGCGGCGGCTCGTGTCGGTCCCGAGCCGGTTCCTCGGGTCGATCTACTCGGCAGTGAGCCTTCGCTGAGCGGTTCCGATGCTCGGGAGCGCGACCCGTCCGCCATGGTCGCGCCCCCTCGAGCTCACCTCCCGAGCATCGTCTCTGGTGGCCAGCGCATCCCGAGCAGTGCGACGAGCACGGCGACGTTCATGCCGAGGGCGGCCACCGTGTTGAACGCCGGCCACGTGCCGATGAAGAGCACGAGTCCGACCATCGAGACGACGGCGGTGATCGCCGCGAGCGGCCGCCACGCCTCGCCCGGGACGAGGACCCCCGAGAACCCGAGGGCCGCGGCGACGAACCCGATCAGGGACGCGATCCAGATGACGCTCGCCACGGACGTGGCGGTCCCGGCGGACAGTCCGGGGAGGAGCCAGGACTGGGCAGCGTGCCAGCCCCCGGTGTCCGTGCCCGGCCGCACCCCGATCCAGGCGAGCGCGGCCACGGCCCCGCCGTGACCGAGGCCATGCACCGCGAGCGCCCCGGTGATGATGAGCTTGACCATCTGATCGGACATCTCTGCAACTCCTGTTCTCTGGGTCGGGCTTCCATGCCGCCCGCGAGGTGAGTGGCCGGGCGGTTCAGCTCGGAACCGTGATCCGGAACACCGGGTGATCGGCCGGGTCCGGGAGGGCGGCGAAGAACTCCCGCGCCCGCCAGCCCATGTGCTCCCGATAGGCGGCCACGACCCGGCCGTGCTCGTCGCCGTGAACCTCGATCCCGCGAAAGAATTCCCGGTTTCGGCCGTGACGCAGCTCGCCACCGCCGGCGGCGCGCAGGTTTCGCACCCAGTGGGTCTCGCCACCACCGGAGACGAGGTAACGGGACCCCTCGAACTCGAGCGTGGGGACGGGCGTCCGGATGGGGCGCCCCGTGCGCCGGCCTCGAACGGTCAGGGTCGGGCCGCCCAGCCACAAGGTGATCGGGTTGACCACGTGGGCCATGAAGAACCGCGACGGGACGTACGGGTGCGAACCGGTCTCCGCCGGACGCGTGGGATCGTCAACGAGTGACACCAGGGACCTCCGTTGGGGATATGTCGGTCCGCGCGCTGCCGTTCCCCTTCTCGGCCAGCGCGACGATGCGGTGGACCGCGACGAGCTCGATCCCCGCGTTGCGGAGCCGCGCCAGGAGCCCGTAGAGGGCGGACTGGTCCGCGGCAGCGAATAGGAGCAGCGAGCCGCCACCCTGCAAGAGCCGGAGCTCCTCGCAGCCGAGCGCGTGTGCCCGTCGTGGGTCCAGCCTCTCGGCGACGCGGATCTCGTAGCGGTTCACGGGACTGATGTTCAGCCTCGAGGGCCGGAATCGCGCCTCGCGAAAGGCCGGTCTTTCGCTCGTGTGATGCCCTGTCCAAAGGCAGGGTCCGGCCGGCGCACCGCGCCGGGAGGTTCAGACGAGGCCGAACCGCTGGGCGCGCACCAGCGCCTGGGTCCGGCTCGTCACGCCGAGCTTGGCGAGGACGTGGCCGACGTGCCACTTCGCCGTTCCGAGCGAGACGACCAGGCTGGCTGCGATATCGGCGTTGCTCGCGCCCTGCGCCATCAGCCGAAGGACATCGAGCTCGCGCGCCGTGAGCGTCTCGAGAAGCTGACCGTCGGCGGCCTCGTGGAGCCTCGAAGCGCGGTCCGGCGTTGCCGATCCGGTGGTCGGCCCGGCCGCGAAGGCGGCGATCACGTGGTCGACGAATGCAGGCGCGGCCGTCCGGACCAGCGGCAGGAGGCCGGCGATCTTTTCGCCGTCATCGATGAAACGCCTGGCGTAGCCGCCGGGCGCGGCGAGGACAACCGACTGTTCGAGCGCCCGCAGCGCGTCGGCTCGCCGACCGGTCGCCTCGGCGACGGCCGCCTCGAGGATGCCGATCGAGATCACGTCTGCGACGGCACCGGATGCTTCCTGGGCCGACCGCGTCCGCGCCAGCAGCTCGCGAGCCTCGTCGGGCCGTCCCTGGGCGAGACGAACGCGGGCGATCGTCACGTCCATCGAACGGCGCAGAACCTCCCACAGCGGCGACACTGGCGGCGCCTCCGGGCTCGCCCGGTCGGCCCACCGCGCGGCGCCGGGGACATCGCCCAGCCGGAGGAGGAGCCGGGCCTCGATTTCGCCGGCCTGCCCGGGGAGGGCCAGGCCGGTCGTCCGAAGGTCGCGCTGGCTGGTGCGGAGCGCCTCGAACGCACCGTCCTGGTCGCCGCAGGCAAGGCGGGCAAGCGACAGATACGAGATCGCCCAGCCGAGGACAGGGCGGCCGACCCCCATCTGGCGCGCTGCCTCGAACCCCGCCTCGAGCTCGCGCCGGGCCTCCACGAGATCGTTGGCCTCGTAGCGCACGATGCCGAGCACCACGCGGGCCGGCCAGGCGATCGGGCGCGGTCTGCCCTGCCCGTCGGCCTGCTGCGCGAGGACCGTGCGGGAGATCGTCTCCGCCTGGCCGCGGAGGCCGGCCAGGGCAAGGGCCTGGCCGAGTGGGCTGACCGCCGGCAGGACGGCCGTCGGGTTGCCCGTCAGAAGTGCGGTCTCGTACCCCGCCCGCAGAGTCTCAACGGCCGCCACGTATTCCCCGCGCGCGAGCGCTGCAAGTCCTGCGGCCAGGAGCCCCAAGGAGCGGAAGAGCGGGTCGTCGCCCACCAGCTCGAGCCCCTTGAACGCCAGGCTCTCTGCATCCGAGCCGGTCACGGTTTCCATGAGCGCCCGGAGCGTGAGCAGGCGCCCTTCGGCGGGACCACTGTCTGCCGAAGAGGCGACGTGACGCTGGGCGAGGATCACGGCGGCTCCAACCTGGCCGGTCTCGAAGAGCGCCCATGCCTGCAGCGAGACGAGCTCGCCGCTGGCGGCGACGCGCTCCGCTGGAAGGGCATCGAGCCAGCCGAGGAGGGTCGAGAGCTCGCCCGCCTCGAAGGCCGGGCGCGCCGCGCGTTCGACGAGGCGGACGGCGCGATCGACCGAGCCGGCGGCAAGGGCGTGCTCGAGCGCTTCGGGCTCGAGACCCATCCGCTCGAGGTGGGCAGCCGCGCGCTCGTGGAGCTCGCGCCGTTCCACGTCCCCGAGCTGGGCGCGCAGGTAGTCGGCGAACAGGCCGTGAAACCGGTACCAGCGCCGCTCGAGATCGAGCGGGACGAGGAACAGGTTGGCTCGCTCCGCCCGCTCGAGGAGCGCCTCGGCATCCTCGCGACCCGTCAGCTCGCGGCAGAGCTCGACGTCGAAGCGCTCCGCGATCGAGACCCGGACCAGGAACGAGCGCAGGTCGGGGTCGACCCGTCCGAGGACCTCGTCGGCGAGGTAGTCGAGGAGGAACCGCTGGCTGCCGGCGAGCGCCTCGATCATCGCGGCCGGGTCGGGCCGATCGCGCAGGGAGATCGCCGCCAGCTGGAGACCGGCGATCCAGCCCTCGGTTCGCGCGGCGAGGCGCTCGACGAGCCCGGGCCCGAGCGAGATGCCCATGGCATCGAGGTAGGACGACGCCTCCTCGGCGGTGCAGCGCAGGTCGTCGGCTCGCAGCTCGACGAGCCGCCGGTGAGCCCGCAGGCGGGCGAGCGGGAGCGGCGGGTCCTCGCGCGTGAGCAGGACCAGGTGGGCGAACGGCGGCCCGTGCTCGACCAGGAAGCGGACCAGGCGATGGATCGAGTCGGCGCTGATGGCGTGATAGTCATCGAGCACGAGCACGAAGGGGTCGTCACGAGCCTCGAGCTCCTCGAGGAGCGTTGCGCCGACGAGGTCTGGACTCGGGCTTGCACCGGGGCCGAACAGATCCGCTGTTGCCGCGCCGGCCTCCGGCCGGACCGACCCGAGCGCCGCGACCAGGTAGCGGACGAATCGGGCGAGGTCGTTGTCAGCCGCGTCGAGCGAGAGCCAGGCGTGGGCGAGGCCTCGCGACTCCAGCCACCCGGCGAGCGCCGCGGTCTTGCCGTACCCGGGCGGAGCGGACAGGATCGTCAGGCGGGCGCTGTCATCGAGGCCGCGGTCGAGCGCGGAGCTGAGCCGCGAGCGCTCCCGGTAACCCGCCACGGAGGTCGGGGCTCGGAGCTTCGTCGAAACGAGGGGACCCCTGACCTCGGGTGCGGTCCGGGCAGGAGCCTCGAACCGAGCCGTATGCGCATCGGTCGTGGGTTGGCGTTGGGCGAGCGGATCCCTGGAGATCATCTGTCCCTGGCGGCGTCGGTGCGGCACAAGGTGGCCACGAACCGCCGCCATTGTGCGCGGCAGCGCCGAGGTTCGGAACCCGGATGCTCCAGGCTCCCGTGCCGGGTCGGTCCCTTCGGCTCTCAGCCTCCGCGGAGCGCGTCTGATGGATCCATGGCCGGCAAGAGGTCGCGACTGCCGCGCGGCATCGGACAGCTGCCCTGCAAGCGGACCCCCGGGGCGTGCCGTTCGGCACACCCGATCGGTACGCATGGTTCGTCTTTGTCCCGTTGTGGCACGCATAGGCTCCGCTCAGCCCAAACCCCCGCTGCGGAGATGCACCATGTCGATCCGCCGCTCCGTCGTCCCAATGCCATGTACCCTGGCAATTGCTGCCGTCCTCGCCCTTGCGGCGTGCGGCGGCTCCGCCCCCGCGACCAGGTTCCGGGCGGCGCGGCCCCGAGCACGGCGCCCGCGGCGTCGTCGGCCGCGACGTCGGCCGCACAGCCGTCCTCTGAGGTCAGCCAGCCGTCGGCCGAAGCCAGCCAGCCCCCGGCGGGCGACACGGGCGGTCTGACCGGCGCGGCCGCGCGACTGTCCAGCATCGGCAGCTACAAGTTCAAGATGACCCTGAAGGGCGGCAGCTTCGGCACCATGCTCGGCGCCGAGCCGATCACCGGGACCGTCACGATGAACCCGAAGGCCGCCAAGATGAGCATGATGGGCATCGAGATGATCGAGGCGAACGGCAAGTCCTGGATCAAGATGGGCACCGACTGGACCGAGAGCACGGACGACAGCACATCGTCGCTTGCAGACTCGTTCGCGCCCGAGAAGATGTTCGGCTCGACCCTGAGCGGCGCTGCCGCCGAGAGCTACAAGGCCGTTGGAGAAGAGCAGAAGAACGGCGTCGCTGCCGTCCACTACACGGCCGACGCGAGCGAGCTCGGCGACTACGCCTCCCTGTTCGGAATCGAGGGCAATGCCACCTGGTCGGCGGACGTCTGGGTCGCCAAGGGTGGCGGTTACCCCGTCTCCATGTCCGTGCAGGCGACCGGCGGCAGCGAGAAGTTCGAGATGACCTTCGACATCACGGACATCAACAACCCGTCGAACAAGGTCGAGTCCCCCGTGTAGGCACCCTGGGCCGGGTCAGCCCCGGCAACCAGGCGCGAGTTGCGACCGCCCTCCCTGGGGGCGGTCGCCCGCTATTGGCTTCGCGCCATCTCGAAGAACGACGTCGCCCAGCTGGACCAATCCTTCGCGCAGGTCACGATGACCTTGCCGTGCCGGGCACCCTGGCAGTACGCGACCTGCACCGGGACCCCGGCCTCGAGAGCGGCCCGGACGTTGCGCTCGGTCGCCTCTGCCGGCGGGTCGACCTGGTCGGCCGCGCCGGCCGTGAGGAGGACCGGCCGGTCGCCGAGCTTTCCGATGTATCGGATTGGGTCCGTGCTCGTGATGTCACCGCCGACCTGCATCGAGACGCCCTGCGCCAGCACCCACGCGGCGGGACCACCCGGGAAGCCGAAGTCCTCCTCCATCGCGTTGCCGAAGGAGGTCACGACATCGGCGTGAACCGAGTCGAGGATCAGGGCGCGAACCCGCTGGTCGCCGGCCGCCACGGCGAGCGCCGTCGCGGCACCCATCGAGTTCCCGACGACCCCGATCCACGACGGCTTCTTCGTGGTCGCGACCCAATCGAGCATCCGGGTCACGTCGCGCTGCTCCCAGAGGCCCATCGAGGTCAGGTCGCCGCTGCTCTGGCCATTGTTCCGGAGGTCGAACAGGACCAGGTTGTAGTCCTGGTGGAGGGGCTCCGCAAACGGCAGCATCCCGGACTTGCTGTCCTTCCAGCCGTGGACGAAGAGGAGCGTCGGTGCGCTGGTGCCGGCCCCGCTCGCCGCCGGGACGTACCAGCCCGCGAGCCGGATCCCGTCCGAGGTGACGACGTCGGTCCCGGCGGGGGCGGGAGCGCCGCCGCATGACCACGAGGTCGTGCCGTCCTTGGTGACCTGGGACGGGGCGAGGACCGCGTCCCCGGCGATGTCGTAGTTGATCGCCTCGTACGCCCACCCGTAGGCGAACCCCGGTGTGCGGCAGTCCGCGGACCGGTCCGGGTGCATGAACATGTTCGGGCCGATCGCGAGGATGACGCCCGAGTACCCGGCCGGAACGACCAGGGCGGCGACGATCCCGGCGACCACGAGCCGCCGGCTCCGGCGACGCATGGAACGCCAGCCATCGCGAGCGGCTGCGAGCGGCGGCTTGCGCCAGACGACGCCGACCCCGACCAGGAAGGCGAGCGCGAGCAGGACGGCACGTCCCACCGCCGCGACGAACCAGAACGACCCGGCGTCGCGGGGCAGGTCGAAGGCGATCGCCGCCGCGTGCCACACCGCCACCGCCAGGACGGCAAGCCAGGCGAACCGTGCGCGTCCGGCAACAGCGCCGGCGACGAACCCGATCCCGGTCACGAGGAGCCAGGACCAGCCAGCGCCTTCGAACAGGACGGCGATCGCGAACAGCCCGACGAGCACGATCAGGAAGGACACGATCGCCCGGACCGGCGTCGTGACGCCTCGCGATGCGACCGTGGGCGCCATCGCGGCACCGGTCATCCGCGCAGTAGCCACTGGAGGTCCCTCCTCTTCGTCTTCCGCGCCACAGGGCTCGAAGGGGACGCTGCCGGGACGCACGGTGCATGAGGCGGCCCGGCTCCGCCAGAGCCGTTTGGCTCGAGCATGCGCAGGCTCCTGCGCTCACGCTGCCGCGCGGGTGCACGCCTCGCGCAATCCCACGCTGCGTGCGACTCGACGGTGCGCGCTGTTTGCACGCCCTGCTAGACTGCCTGCAAGTTCGTTTCTGTCAGGAAGGAACTCCCGTGGCGCTACGGCAGACGGCGATGCTCGAGGTCAACGAGTTCCTCGTCCTGGACTTCGTGCGGGAAGTCCAGGAGACCACTCGCCCCGAGATCGCCTATGCGCTCGGGCTCAGCGCGTCGTCCGTCAGCCGGCTGGTGGCCAGGCTGATCCGGGAGGGCATGGTCCGCGAGACAGGCCCGTCCAGCAGGACCGGCGGACGGCCCCGGGGCTGCATCGCGTTCAACCGGCAGGCCGGCTGCGTGGTGGCCGTGGACCTCGGCGGAACTCGCTGCCACGGTGCCCTGGCGGACCTCGCCGGCGAGATCCTCCTCGAGGACGAACGGCCGAACCGCGCGGCCGGCGAAGCCTTTGCGACGGTCCTCGCGATCATCGCGGACCTGCGCCGGGCCGCATCCGAACGTGAGATGCCGGTTGCCGCCGTCGCCGTCGGCGTGCCAGCCATCATCGACCCGGTGACCGGACGCGCCCTGGCCGGGCCACGGGTCGACTGGCAGGACTTCGAGGTGGTGCGACGGCTGGGCGAAGCCATCGACGTCCCGGTTCTCGTGGACAACGACGTCAACCTCGCCGCGCTGGCGCACGCCTGGCGTGGCGAGGCGCGCGGGGTGGACAACTTCGTCACCATCTCGATCGGGACGGGCATCGGCGGGGCGGTCGTGGCTGACGGTCGCCTCGTCAAGGGCCAGCACAACGCCGGCGGCGAGATCGGCTACGTCACGACGGACCGGGCGCAGCTCGACGAGAAGATCACCCGGGGCCTCGGCGGCTTCGAGGTGCTCGCCTCTGCCCCAGCCATCGCCGCCCGCGCCCGGGACCTGCTTGCCGCGGCGGGTCGCGGCGACGCATGGGGTGCCGGCGAGATCACGGCCGAGCGGGTCTTCTCGGCGGCCGCAACCGGCGACGAGATCGCACTGGCCGTGGTGAACGAGGCCGTGGACCACATCGCGCTTGTCCTCATCGCGATCGTCGCCACGGTCGACCCGGCCCTCATCGTGATCGACGGCAGCGTGGGGCGATCCCTGGAGCCGTTCCTGCCTGCAATCCGGGAGCGAATCGCCAGGCGTCTTCCCGTCCTGCCGACGATCGTCGTGTCGCGGCTGCCCTCGGCGACCGTCATCGGGGCGATCGCAGCGGCTCTCCAGCTTGCGCGCGAGCGGCGCGCTCCGGGAGCGCTCTCCGAGGCCCTCCGACAGGGGGCATGGCCGGCGACCGGCGTGCGGGGACTCGGCCTCGTGCTCGCGACCGGGACCGCGACGGAGACGGACGGACGCGGGGCGATCGAACGGAGCCTCCCGTGAGCGGTCGGTTGCTTTCGGCCGCGCATGCTCCTCCCAGCGTGGAGCACGTGAGCCGGCGCGCGGAGGAGACGCATCCGATCCTGCCGGAGACCCGCGGCGGTGAGCCCGGCGCTGCCATCGCGTTGCATGGCGCCGGCGACGCCGCCACACTCGCTGCTTCTCCGGCGGTCAGGCGAGATGAACGAGAGCCGGTCGAACGGCTCGGAACCAGTTGGAGGATGGAACCATGACCAACCGATATGGAGCCCGGGGCGGGCTGCGAATTCGCGCAGGGGTCGTCCTCATGGCCGCGGCCTTCGCAGCCGCCGGCTGCTCGGGGAGCTCGGCGACTCCGAGCGCGGCACAACCCTCCGCAGCCGCTCCGGCCTCCGCCTCCGCGGCGGCGCCGGCATCCGCGGCGGCCCCGTCTGCCGCGGGCGAGGCAATCACGCTCCACGTCCTGCTCATGAAGCAGGCCGCCTACAGCGACACCGACGTCGCTGCCATGACGGCGGCCTTCAACGTGGATCACCCCAACATCACGATCGTGCCGGAGTTCGTCGCCTATGACGCGCTGCACGACAAGATCGTCACGGCGCAGGCTGGGGGAGGCGGCGTCTACGACCTGATCCTCGTCGACACACCGTGGCCGGCGGAGATGGTGAAGGCCGGGATCATCACCGACATCACCGACAAGATCCCGGCCGAGTTCTCGACCGGCGTCTTCGATGCCGCGTGGACCGCGGCCAAGTACAACGGGAAGATCTACGGGGTCCCGTGGATCAATGACACGAAGTTCTTCTTCTACAACGAGAAGATGCTGAACAACGCCGGGATCACCGCGGCTCCGAAGACCTGGGACGAGGTCGAAGCCGCCGCGAAGGCCGTCAAGGCGAAGGGTGAGGTCAAGTACCCGATCATCTCGAGCTGGAAGCAGGCGGAGGCGGTCATCTGCGAATGGACGCAGATCGCCGCAGCCATGGGCGGGAGCGAGTTCGTCGACGCCCAGGGCAAGCCGCTCTTCAACCAGGGCGGAGGCCTCGCGGCGCTCAAGTTCATGAAGAAGCTGATCGACGAAGGCCTCGTCGATCCGGCATCCCTCAGCTCCACCGAGGACGACGTCAACACGGCGATGTCCACCGGCCAGTACGCGATGACCCTCAACTGGACCTATGGCCTCTCGGTCATGAACGACCCCAAGGCCTCGAAGGTTGCCGGCCAGATCAAGGTCGCGCCGAGCCCCGGCGAGGGCAGCGTCACGACCAGCGGCGTCAACGGCGGCATGAGCCTCGCCGTCACGACAACCAGCAAGCATCCGGCGGAGGCGCTCCAGTACGCCCTCTTCCTCGCCAGCGAGAAGTCGCAGGAGATGGACGTCGCCAACGCGCTACCGATGTGGAAGGCGTCGTTCGACAACGCCGACGTCACCAAGAACAACCCGACGCTCTTCGCGGCGGCCAAGATCCAGTTCAGCGGGCTCGTCGCCCGGCCCGTGGTCCCCTACTACACCAAGCTCTCGAATGCCCTGCAGGCCGCCATCCAGGAGGCGCTGCTTGGCAAGAAGACGCCCGAACAGGCGCTGAACGACGTGGCAGCCCAGCTGCCTTCGTTCCAGCAGTAGCAGGTCTCCGTTCGGATAGCCGACGGACGGTCGGACGATGACCGCAGGCACGCTCGACCGCCCACGCCAGCGGCGGTCGAAGCCGTGGCCCGAGACATGGGTGGCGGCGGCCTTCGTGGCCCCCGCCGCCCTGGTCATCCTGCTCGTCGTCGTCGTCCCGCTCGTCCGCGCCGCGTGGATGAGCCTCTTCGACATCGAGCTCACGAGCCCGGGGGTCGAGCCGTTCGTCGGCCTGCGGAACTACGTCACCCAGCTGACGAGTGCCGACTTCTGGGACTCCGTTTCCAAGGCCCTGTTCTTCACCGGGGTGACCACGGCGCTCGAGCTGAGCCTGGGCCTGGGCCTCGCAATGCTCATGGACCAGCCGATGCGATTCCGCTGGCTCCTCCGCTCGATCGTCATCCTGCCCTGGGCCCTCCCGACGATCGTCAATGCGCTCATGTGGCGCTGGATCGACAACGGCACGTACGGCTCGCTCAACGCGCTGCTCGCGCAGACCGGCGTCATTCACGACTACGTTCCGTGGCTCTCCCAGGACAGCACGGCGATGTGGATGGTGGTCCTCGCCGACGTGTGGAAGATGACGCCGTTCTGCGCGATCCTCATCCTGGCGGGACTCCAGGGGATCGATCGCGAGCTGTTCGAGGCGGCGCGCGTCGACGGCGCGGGCTCTCGCCAGATCTTCCGCCGAATCATCGTGCCGCTCCTCACGCCGATCATCCTCGTCGTCCTCGTGCTGCGGACGATGGAGGCGTTCAAGGTCTTCGACATCATCTGGATCATGACGGGGGGCGGCCCGGCCAATGCCACGCAGACGGTCGCCATCTACGCCTACCGGACCGCCTATCAGAGCTACGACTTCGGCCAGGGGGCTGCCCTTGGCTATCTCATCGCGATCTTCATCATGCTGCTCGCCGCGGTCTACCTGAAGCTCCTCCGCCGGACAGGAGCCTGAGCCGTGACCATCGACCGAACCACGATCAGCGGGACCGACGGCCGTGCGCACGCGTCCCGCGTCCCCGCGAGGCGGAAGCCCATCACGCCCGGGCGGGTCGCCCGCGCGATGTTCCTCTACGCGGGCATGGTCATCGCGTTGGTCGTGGTCGTGGCGCCGTTCTCCTGGCTCGTCATCTCGAGCGTCGCGGACAAGGCGGACCTGCTGACCAAGCCCCTGGAATGGATCCCCGCCCACATCAGCTTCGGGCGGTTCGTCGACCTGACCGTGGGCAGCTCGGCGGACGAGACCGCGCAGGGCTTCCGGGCCGCGATCATGAACAGCATGCTGATCGCGTCGGCGACGACCGCGGTGGGGATGGTCGTCGGGACGCTGGCCGCCTACGCCTTCGCCCGTCTCAGGTTCCCCGGGCGGAGCTGGATGATCCTGGCCTTCATGGCGACGACGATGCTGCCGCCGATCGCCCTGATCCTGCCCCTCTTCCAGATCATGAAGGCGCTCGGGCTCACCGACACCCCGCTCGCCCTGATCATCATCTACTCGTCGTTCGTGACGCCGTACGTGGTGTGGCTCATGCGCGGGTACATCGAGACGATCCCGCGGGAGCTCGACGACGCGGGGCGCGTCGACGGCTGCTCGCGGCTCGGCGTGCTGTGGCGCGTCATCATTCCGGTTGCGACTCCCGGGCTGCTCTCGACCGCGCTGCTGGCGTTCCTGCTCGCCTGGGACGAGTTCCTCTACGCCCTGGTGATCACGCAGTCGAACGCCTCGAAGACGCTGCCCGTCGCGCTCAATGACTTCATCGGCCGCTACGGCGTCGACTTCGGGCGCCTGGCCACGGGAGGCGTGATCGCCGCGATCCCGCCGGTGCTCATCGCATTCGCCTTCCAGCGACACATCGTCGCCGGGCTGACCGCGGGGAGCGTGAAGGGGTGACGGGGGCGGCAACGGGCGACGACGCCACGCGGGATCCGCTGGTCCGGGCGCGCCTCGCCGACCCTGCCAACCTGGCCGAGCTCGCCGGCCTCGCGCCGGACGGCCCCGACGAGATGGGCCGCGAGCTGGCCGAGGGTCCAGCCGCAGTGGAAGGTGCCCTGGCCGCCGTCGAGCACGCCGCACCCCTTCTCGCGGCGCTGTTCGACCAGGTCAGGCGGACCGTCCTCGTCGGCACGGGCGCATCCCTCGCCGTCGCCCGGACGGCCGCGCCGTCGTGGCGGAAGCGCGATCGCGAGCAGGGCCGGGACCGCGCGCTCGTGATCCGGGAGTCGACCGCGGCGGTCCTCGGCGATGCCGACGGCGAGGCGTTCCTGCCCACGGACCTGGTCGTGGCGATCTCCCAGTCCGGGTCGAGCCCGGAGACGGTGGCGGCGGCCCGCCGGGCGGCCGCGATCGGGTGCCACGTGGTCGCCGTCAGCGCGACGGCCGCCTCCCCGCTGTGCGAGGTCGCCCGGCTCGCCGTCGTGACGCCGAGCGGCCACGAAGGGGGCGCCGCCACGAAGTCCGCGCTCGCGGCCCTGGCCGTGCTCCTCGCGATCCGCGGCGTCGTCGCCACCGACGCCGCCTTCCGGGCCGCGCTGGCTGGCCGGCTGCGGGACGTCGTGGCCGACTGGCCGTCGGCTGCCGCGCTCGGGCCGCTTCTCGGCGACGCCGAGCGCCTGTGGATCCTGGGTCTCGGGTCCGCCGCCGGCCTGACCGCATCGGCCGGCCTGCTCTGGCACGAGAAGGCCCATCGCCCCGCGGTCGCGATCTCGGTCTCGGAGTTTCGCCACGGGCCGGTCGAGGCCGCGCGCCCGGGGGACGCGGTCCTGCTCCTCGACGTGGATCCGCCCGTCACGGCGCGGACCGGGTATCTCGAGCTCCTGCGCGACGAGCTCGGCCGCCTCGGCGTCCCCATGGTCACGCTGGCGCCGGACGCGCCTGCGGATCAGCCCGGCGTCCGCCTCGGCCTGGCGCCTGGCGGGCCGGCGGCGCTCGAAGCGCTGCTGCGCCTCCAGCAGCTCGCCCGCGCGACCGCCCATGCCGCGGGAGCCTACCAGGACGGGTTCCGCGTCCTGCGGGCCATCGTGCAGGCAGCCCCGATCCTCGACTGACGGCGCCGGGCGTCGGGCGGCCGCTCGGCCCATGACGCGGCGTCATGACAGGGTTCGCTCACCCGCCCAGATTGGTCCTCGTGGCGACCCGCCGAGGTCGTTTGTATGGCGTGGGACCGGCCAAATGGGCCGTGCCCGGCCGAGGGGATGTTCGTGAACGCCCTGCGTGGGATGTGGTGAGGCGGCCCGCGGTCGCGATCCGAGACGAGTCCGGAGCACGGTTCCGCGGCCTGCTGGAGGCGGCCCCTGACGCCATGGTGGTCGTGGACAAGGACGGCGAGATCGTCCTGCTCAACCTGCAGGCGGAGAGGCAGTTCGGCTACCGGCGCGACGAGCTGGTCGGCCAGCCGGTCACGAACATCATCCCTGTGGGCTTCGCCGAACGGCTGATCGCCGACGACCTGCGATCCGCTGCCGAAGCCCTGGCCCAGCAGATCGGCACCGGCATCGAGCTCTCCGGGCGGCGCAAGGACGGCAGCGAGTTCCCGATCGAGATCATGCTGAGCCCCCTCGAGAGTGCCGAGGGGATCCTCGTCATCGCGGCCATCCGCAACATCAGCGTGCGGAAGGAAGCCGAGGACCAGCTCCTCCAGGCCCAGAAGCTCGAGTCGATCGGCAGGCTGGCCGGCGGGATCGCCCATGACTTCAACAACATGCTCTTCGTCATCAACGGGCATGCCGAGATGCTCGACGAGGACCTGGCGCCGGAGCGCCGCGCCACGCTCGATCTCGACGAGACCCTTCGCAACGTCAGGGCGATCCGCGAAGCAGCCGACCGGGCTGCCACGCTCACGGCCCAGCTCCTCGCCTTCAGCCGCCAGCAGGTCATCAGCCCGACGGTGCTCGACCTCAACGCGGCGATCGACGGCATCGAGCCAATGGTCCGGAGCGTGATCGGCGAGAACATGCGGCTCGTCATCAAGCGCGGCGACGACGTCGGTCACATCCGCGCGGACGCAGGCCAGCTCGACCAGGTCCTCGTCAACCTCGTCGTCAACGCCCGCGACGCGATGCCGGACGGCGGAACGGTGACGATCGAGTCCGGGACGGCAATGGTCGACGGGAAGCATGCGACCGAGCACTTCGAGGCGAAGCCCGGCGCCTACGTCCTTCTCGTCGTCAGCGACACCGGGGTCGGGATGGATCGCGCCACGCGGGACCGCATCTTCGAGCCCTTCTTCACGACGAAGCGGCCCGGCAAGGGGACCGGCCTCGGGCTCGCCTCGGCCTATGGCATCGTCCACCAGGCCGGCGGCCACATCTGGGTCTACTCCGAACCTGGCCTGGGGTCGACGTTCAAGCTCTATTTCCCGCGGGTCGAGCCCTCCGGGATGACGGAGCGGCCCGCCGCGTCCCCGGTCCCCACGCTCGGAACCGGCACGGTGCTCGTGGTCGAGGACGAGCCCGGCGTCCGCGACATGACCACGCAGATGCTCTCCCGGTCCGGCTATCACGTGATCGCGGTCGCGGACGGCGACGACGCCATCGCGCAACTGGCCCGGCTCGACGAGCCGGTCGACGTGCTGGTCACGGACGTCATCATGGCGCACATGTCCGGCATCGAGCTCGCCGGGCTCGTGATGGATCGGTACCCGGACGTTGGCGTCGTGATGCTGTCCGGGTACACCGCCCAGACCCTGAACCTCGAGCGCGTTACGACACGCGGCGCCATGTTCGTGCCGAAGCCGGTCACCTCTGGCAACCTCGTCGTCGCGGTCCAGCAGGCGCGGGCGCGCCGACAGGCGCAGCGGTACCGCGACGAGCCGCGGGCGATCGCGCTGGATGGCTCGTGATCACGGAGACGACAGCGCCAGACGGCCCGGTCCTGATCGTCGACGACGACACCGCCGCGCGCGAGCTCATCGCGACACAGCTGCGACGCGAAGGGTTCGAGACGCGCGAGGCGGCGAGCGGAGAGGCTGCGCTGCGCCTCATCGCGGCCGAGGCCATCGGCCTCGTCATCCTCGACATGCGCATGCCCGGCATATCGGGCACCGATGTCATCCTCGCGCTCCGCGAGCAGCCCGACACGGCAACCCTCCCGATCATGGTGCTGACGGGCAAGGGCGACGAGTACTCGCTGGCCGCGAGTCTCGGCGTCGGCGCGGACGACTACCTGACGAAGCCGATCCGGCTCGACGAGCTGGTCGCACGGGTCCGGGCGCACCTGCGAGGCGTGCGGGTCGCCGCCGAGCAGGCCGTGCGCGAGAGCGAGGAGCGGTATCGCGCGCTCGTCGAGCAGTCGGCGGACGGCATTCTCGTCTCCGACCAGACCCGCCGCTACGTCGTGGCGAATCCGGCAATCTGCCGGATGCTGGGCTATGCGCGCGACGAGCTCCTGTCGATGTACTCGCCAGGCCTGAGCGCACACGACGACCCCGTGAGCCCGGAGGAGATGGACGAGCGGTTGGCCGCGACCGTGGCCGGGACCGGGCTCCTCGTGCAGCGACGTTACCGGCGCAGTGACGGATCGAGCCTGTCGGCGGAGGTGAGCTTCTCCCAGCTGCCCGACGGGCGCCTGCAGCGCAACATCCGGGACATCGGCGAGCGACTTGCCGTCGACGCGGAGCGGACAAGACTGGCGTCGGCCGTCGAGCAGACTGCCGACGCGGTCTGGATGAACGACCTCGCCGGCATCATCACGTACGTCAATCCGGCGTTCACCCGTGCCTACGGCTACACGTCGGACGAGGTCGTCGGCCTGTACGCGGGCATTCTCGACAGCGGCCTGCACGACCCGGCATTCTTCTCGGCCATCTGGGCCGCTGTGCACGCGGGGCGGACCTGGACGGGCACGATCGTCAACCGGCGCAAGGACGGCACCCCGATCGAGATGGAATCGGTCGTCTCGGCGATCCACGACGCCGACGGTCGATTGACGGGTTACGTCCAGGCCGACCGCGACGTCACGCACGAGCGGAAGCTCGAAGGCGCCCTCGCGCGGGATGCCCGGGAGCGCGAGACGATCGAGGCAGCCCTCGCGCAGATCGATCCGGACGCCTCTGCCGAGGAGATCGCGACCGCGGCCTGCGCGGTCATCAACGGGCTTCCCGGCGTCGATTCCACCATGGCGGTGGTCCTCGACGAGGGCGAGGGCGCGGTCCTCGCGGTCGCGGGGCAGCTCATGCCGATCTTCCTTCAGAGGGTGGAACTTCCCGCAGGTCGGGTCGACTATCTCCGCGAGCGAGCCTCCGGGGGCCCGTGGTACGAGGAGTGGCGGCCGGGTCCAGGCGCCGGGGCCTGGGAGGACGCCATTACGACGACCGGGCTCCGGGCGACCGCGTACGCGCCCTTGCGCAGCGCGCGCGGCGTGATCGGCGTCGTCGGCATCGGGAGCCACGAAAGCGCGACAGCGCCGACCCTCGTCGAGCACATGCCGGCGCTGGCGGCGTTCGCCTCGATTCTCGGGGCCTTGCTCGTCCCGAAGCTGCGGGATCGACGGCGGGAGGGTGCCCAGCGGGCGCAGATCCAGGGCGTCCTCGACGCGTCCGCCTTCACGCCATTCTTCCAGCCGATCGTCGAGCTCCACACCGGGAGCGTGGTCGGCTACGAGGCGCTGACCCGCTTCACGGATGGCGTGCCGCCCGACATCCGGTTCGCCGCGGCGGCCAGGGCCGGACTCGACATCGAGCTGGAGCTCGCCACCCTGCGCGCGGCGATCAGCGCCGGGGCGGCCGTCCTCTCCCCCACGGCGTTCCTGAGCCTCAATGCCTCGCCCGGCCTCATCACCTCGGGCGCACTGCGATCCCTCTTCGCCGGC
>JADGQH010000159.1 GCA_017881985.1 Chloroflexota bacterium
GACGCGATCGATTTCGTCGACCGCGACTTCACGGGCCAGGACGCCAGCGATGCCAGGTTCCTGGAGTGCCGCCTGCAGCGGTGCTGCCTCGACGGCCTCTCGATGCAGCGCGCTCGCGTCGTGGAATCCCTGCTCGCCGAGGTTCACGGGGCAAGCGTCGACCTCTCCGATACCGTCTGGCGTGACTCCGGCATCGCGGGGAGCCGTCTCGGCGCGGTGACGCTGGCCGGCGCGACGTGGACCGGCATTCGCGTGCGCGCCAGCAAGCTCGGCTTCGTGAACCTCTCGGGGGCGCGGCTCGAGGACGTCGTCTTCGAGGGCTGCGAGATCGGCACCCTGGACGTCCGATCCGCCCACGTGCGCTCGGTCGGCCTGGTCGACTGCACGATCGACGAGCTCAACGTCGCGGGAGCCACGCTCTCGAAGGTCGACCTGTCGGGTGCCAGGCTGCGGTCCCTCATCGGCGTCGAGAGCCTGCGCGGCGCGATCCTCAGCCAGGCGCAGCTCCACGATCTGGCGCCGCTCCTCGCGGCGGAGCTCGGCCTCGAGGTTCGGGACGACGGGCCCGACGACCGCGCGGATCCGAGCGGGTCGGCACGCGCCGCGCGGACCGGCTCCTGACGGCCGGCGGCGCCGGGCACCGGCTCCTGACGTCTGGCCGCCGGGCCTCGTCCGCTCGCGCGTAGACTCGCAGCCGGCGCGTCGCTCGATGGAGGATTCCGTGCGCTCATTCGAGATTGGTGTCGTGCTCGCCACGTGGCGGTCCAGCCAGGATCCCGCCACGGTCGGCTGGAGCGAGATCCGCGCGATGGCGCTGCGGGCGGAGGAGATCGGCTTCGACACCGTGTGGAGCCCCGACGAGCTGGTCGGTCGCCTGGTGAAGGACGGCCCGGTGTACGGCTTCTGGGACGGTGTCGCGCTGCCCGCCGCGATGGCGGCCGTGACGTCACGCATCAAGGTGGGGACGTGGGTCCTGTCCGCGCTGCACCGCAACCCCGGGATCATCGCCAAGGCCGCCGCGACGATCGACGAGATCAGCGGGGGTCGGTTCGTGCTCGGCCTGGGTGCGGGTCATGCGGGGAGCGGCGCGCACAGCTTCGGCCTCCCCGAGGACCACGTCTACGAGCGGTTCGAGGACGCGCTCGAGATCGTGGTCCCGCTCCTCCGCTCCGGCCGCGCCGAGTTCGAGGGGGCATATCACGTGGCCCGGGGCCTGGAGCAGCTTCCGGCCGGCCCGCGCCCGGGTCGCATCCCGATCCTCATCGCCGGCCACGGCCCGAAGGGGTACCGCCACGCGGCGCGCCTCGCCGACACCTGGAGCTGCTACGCGACCGAACGGAGCGATGTCACGGAGCTGGGGCCGCGCGTCGCGGCGCTCGAGGCGGCCTGCGCGGAGGTCGGCCGCGACCCTGCCTCGATCGGCCGCTCGGCCGGTGTCGTGGTGGCGCCGCTGTCGTCCGCGGAGTACACGGGCATGTTCGGGACCGCGATCACCGGGTCGGCCCATGAGATCGCCGACGCCTTCCGGACGTTCCGCGCCGCGGGTTTCACCCAGCTCGAGTTCATGCTCGAGCCCCAGACGCTCGCCTCGCTCGAGGCGATGGCCCCCGTGCTCGAGCTCCTCGACGCCGACTGAGCGGCCGGGGCGCGCCCCCTCAGCCGAGACAGGTCAGGGCCCGGCAATCCGGCTTCCGGTCCATCAGCCAGGTGTCGTACAGCCGGCGAAAGCCGTCGAATGCGTCCGCCACGGGCGGGCCGACGTAGTCACCGTGCACCTCGAGTCCCAGCGTGGCCTCGCAATGCTCGTGGGTCGCGACGCCGTACAGCCGGACGAAGTGATCCTGGTCATGGCGATGGAAGGCTCGCCGGTACACGAGCTCATGGTGTCGGAGCTCGTACGCATGTTCGACGCGGACCCATTCGTCGGGGCCTGTCAATTGCCAGTCACCCGCCACCCCCGTGGAACGATTGGTCCGCATGCCCCCGGGCCGCCGGTTGCGTTTTCGCGGCCGGTGGCCACTCTGTGCACATGGCGATCACGGACCCGCCCCGTATCCTCGTCGTCGACGACGAGGTCCCGATCCTCGATCTTGTCCGCGGCTACCTGGAGCGCGACGGCTTTGAGGTCGACACCGCCGCGGACGGCCCGGCCGCCCTGGCGGCCGTTCGGGCATGGAACCCCGACGTCGTCGTGCTCGACGTGATGCTGCCGGGCCTCGACGGCATCGAGGTGTGCCGGCAGCTCCGAACCTTCTCGGACGCGTACGTGCTGATGCTCACCGCGCGCGGCGAGGAGATCGACCGGATCATGGGCCTGACGGTCGGCGCGGACGACTACCTCGTAAAGCCGTTCTCGCCGCGCGAGCTCGTTGCCCGGGTCAAGGCGCTGCTCCGGCGACCGCGAGCCGGCGCCTCGGCGACCGGGGCGACCGGAGCGACCCCGTCGGGCCTCGACATCGACGAGTCGCGTCGGACCGTCCGGGTAGACGGCGCGCCGGTCGAGCTCACGGCCCTCGAGTTCGACCTGCTCGCGGTTCTGGCCCGCGATCCCGGGGTAGTGGTGCGCCGCCAGGCCTTCCTCGACCGCGTGTGGGGGCCCGCGTTCGTCGCGGACGATCACCTGGTCGACGTGCATGTCGCGAACCTGCGGCGCAAGCTCGGCGACGACCCGGCCCAGCCGCGATTCATCGAGACCATCCGCGGCGTCGGGTACCGGCTGCGAGAGCAGGCATGACGCTGGCGCGCTCCCTGCGGGCGCGGTTGCTCGTGGCGTTCCTGGTCGTGGTTGCCGCCGCGATCGGGACGGTGGGCGTCGCGGTCCTGCTCGTCGGCCCAGGCTACTTCGCCGAGGCGATGGGCCACGCTCCGGGCGACCAGATGGGCGCGGCGATGGCCCAGGCGACGCAGGCGGCCTTCGCCGAGGCGATGCGCCAGGCGCTGGCCGCGGCGACGATCATCGCCGTGGTCACGGCGACGGTCGTGAGCTTCGCGGTCGCAGCCAGGATCGCGCGTCCGATTACTGCACTCGTTGCGGCCGCGCGCCGGATCTCGCGCGGCCAATACGCGGAGCGCGTGCCGGCCGACGAGCCGGGCGAGCTCGGCGACCTGGCGCTCTCGTTCAACGAGATGGCCGGCTCGCTCGAGGCGACGGAACGCCGCCGGCTCCAGCTGGTGGGCGACGTGGCCCATGAGCTGCGCACGCCGCTGACCACCCTGGACGGCTACCTCGAGGGTCTCGAGGACGGCGTGATCGAGCCGTCGGACGCGACATGGCGCCTTCTGCGCGCGGAGACGGGGCGCCTCACCCGCCTCGTCACCGACCTTTCGGAGCTCTGGCGCGCCGAGGCACACCAGCTGCCGCTCCGCATCGAGGCGGTCGACCTGATCGCTGTGGCACGCGAGGTGGTCGAACGATTCGGCCCCATCGCCGCTCCACGTGCCGTCACGATCACGGTCGAATCCGGTCTAGCGGTCGCCCGTGCCGATCGCGACCGCGTCGGGCAGGTGCTGGCGAACTACCTCTCGAACGCGATCCGCCACGCGCCCGACGGATCGACGATCGCCATCGCGGCAAAGCCCGTCGACGGGACCGTTCGACTGTCAGTAACCGACCGGGGGCCCGGCCTGGCCGTCGATCAGCTCGAGGCCGTCTTCGAGCGGTTCTACCGGATCGACCCGGCTCGCAGCCGGGCGGCCGGCGGATCCGGAATCGGCCTCGCGATCGTGCGGGCCATCGCCGAGGCGATGGGCGGGCGCGCATGGGCCGAGAGTGCCGGTCCCGGGACGGGAGCCACGTTCCTGCTGGAGGTCCCCGCGGCCTGACGCGGCTTCTCACGCAGCGGTGACGTGGGCTCGCGTGGGTGCGCGGCGCACGCGGCCCTTGACCGGAACTTGAGGAAGGCTTGCGCCTTCCTGCATTGGCCCCCGGGCACATCTCGTCCACGCTGGTTCCGTCAGCCGGATCGCCGAAGGAGCATGCGTCCCGATGTCCCGCCACCACCCCCGGACCACCACGAACGGCCAGCGCCGGGCTGCGCCCTCCCAGGCGCCCGCGCCGTCCCCCGCGCCGATCGCGGGCCATGCCATGGAGCGCGACCTGCTCTTCAGCCTCGAGGTCGACAGCCTGCTGGCGCGGAGAGCCGAGGACCGGAGCGCGGCCCGCGGCGACACTCCGGGCACGGACGCAATGCCGTCCGGGATGATCACGACCACCATCGCCGTCGCGGGTATGACCTGTCGATCGTGCGAGAATCGCATCGCGCGCCACGTCGGCAGGATCCCCAACGTCGAGCAGGTGCGAGCCTCCGCGGTCCACGGCCGGGTGGAGATCACGAGCTCGGCGCCGATCCCGTCCACGGCCGTGGCGAAGGCGATCCGCGCCGCCGGCTACGAGATCGGGCGGACGCCGTGGATCTCGCCGGACCCCAACGTCTGGATGACCGCGATCATGGGGATCCTCCTCGTGGGTGGCCTCGCGGTGCTCGCGACCGTCACGGGAATCGCCGGCCTCGCGTCCGGAGTCGGTGACCTGAGCCAGGGCGGCATCCTCATCGCGCTGCTCCTCGGGCTCGCCGCGGGCGTGTCGACATGCGCCGCGCTCGTTGGTGGGCTCGTGCTCGCCCTCTCCGCCGCCTTCGAGAATCGCAGGACTGCGTCGGGAGCCGGCGACGTGGCGATCGCGGCGAGGATGCGACCCGCGCTCGTCTTCATCGGCGGCCGGATCGCGGGCTACGGTGTGCTCGGGGCGGCGCTCGGTGCCCTCGGAGCCAGCGTCACGCTGCCACCGCTGGTGACGGCCGTGCTGATGATCGGCGTCGCGGTCGTGATGACGGTCCTCGGGACCCGGCTGACCGGGCTGTCGCCCCGGATCGCAACCTGGTCGCCGACCCTGCCCATGGGTCTCGGGCGCCGCCTCGGCCTCGCCGATGGCGCGGTCGGCAGCTACTCGGATACCCGCGCCGCCGGGCTCGGCGCGGCGTCGTTCTTCCTGCCGTGCGGCTTCACCCAGGCGGTCCAGATCTACGCGCTCTCGACGGGCTCCCCGCTGCTCGCCGGCGCCACCCTCGCCGTCTTCGCACTCGGCACGGCTCCCGGCCTGCTCGCGCTCGCCGGGCTCCCGGTCGTGGTTCCGAGCGCATGGCGGCCGACGCTCATGCGACTCGTCGGCGTCGTGGTGGTCGGCTTCGCAATCGTGAACGGGTCGGCGGGGCTCCGGCTGTCCGGTATCACCCTCCCCTTCGGTGTCTCGCCGGTCGCGGCGGCGGCACCGCCGTCGGGGGCGATCGCCGACGGGATCCAGACGCTGACGACCTACCAGAACGTGGATGGCTACAGCCCGAGCAACGTGTCCATCTACGCCGGAGTCCCGACGCGCTGGACGATCCAGTCCACGAGCACGGCGTCGTGCGCGGCGAGCCTGGTCGTGCCGGGCCTCGGCATGTCGGTGCGGCGGCTCCGTCAGGGTGCCAACACGATCGACCTGCCCGCCCTGAAGGCGGGAGTCGTCAACTACTCGTGCGCCATG
This sequence comes from Chloroflexota bacterium, assembly GCA_017881985.1. GTDB lineage: Bacteria > Chloroflexota > Limnocylindria > Limnocylindrales > CSP1-4 > CTSoil-043. The sequence continues at coordinate 5,525 of JADGQH010000159.1, forward strand.
GGGATGTACGGCGGCTCCATCACCGTCGTCGACCGACCCGCAACGCCGACGGGCGCGAGCGGCGCCGGTGGCTGATCCCGTGCGCGACCGCGTGCGCGACCGCGCTCTCATCGTTCCTACGTCCCACCTGGCGGCGCGTGCGCCGAGCACCCGGAGATGACCATGACCACCCTCGCCGCGCCCCACATCGAAATCGTGTCCTTCCCCGTCGAGGGGATGACCTGCGCCTCCTGCGTCAACCGGATCACCCGCTTCCTGAACAAGGTCGAGGGAGTCGCCGAGGCCAACGTCAACCTCGCGTCCGAATCCGCCACGATCCGGTTCGACTCCGCGGCGGTGACCGTGGCGGATCTCGTCGCAGCGGTCGACGCCGCGGGCTACGTGGCGCGGCTGGAGCAAGCCGCATCAGCCGACCACGAGGTCGACGCGACGGAGGCCGCAGAGGCGCGAACGGAGCGCGACGAGGCGACCGCTCGACACGTTGCGGCGCTGCGCCGCCGCCTTGTCATCGCGGCCGTGCTCACGCTTCCGCTGCTCGGCGGGCTCGCGCGCATGACCGTCGCCCCGTGGCTGCCGGCGTTCCTTTCCGACCCGCTCTTCCAGCTCGCCTTCGCGACGCCGGTGCAGTTCTGGGCCGGATGGCCCTTCTACACGGGCGCAACCAAGGCCCTGCGGCACCGCGCAACGGACATGAACACGCTGATTGCCGTGGGAACGACCGCCGCCTACGGCTACAGCGTGGCCACGATCCTGGTCCCGTCGTTCTTCCGCGCCGCTGGGCTCGGCATGGACGACGCGGCCCTCCCGCTGTACTTCGACACCGCCGCGGCGATCATCACGCTGATCCTGCTCGGCCGGTTCCTCGAGGCGCGCGCCCGCAGCCACACGTCGGACGCCATCCGGCGCCTGATCGGCCTCGCGCCCCGGACGGCGCGCGTCTTCCGCGACGGCGCGGAGCTTGACGTCTCGATCGCCGACGTCCGTGTCGGCGACCTGGTGCGGGTCCGCCCCGGCGAGACAATGGCGGTCGATGGCGTCGTGACCGACGGCGTCTCGGGCGTCGACGAGAGCATGATCACGGGCGAGAGCCTGCCGGTCGCCAAGCATGCCGACGATCTGGTGGTCGGCGGCACGCTCAACACCACCGGCACCCTCACCTTCCGCGCCACGCGCGTGGGCGCCGACACCGTGCTCGCGCGGATCATCCGCCTCGTGTCCGAGGCGCAGGGCTCGCGGGCCCCGATCCAGCGGCTGGCCGACCTCGTCACGAGCTACTTCGTGCCCGCGGTCCTCGGCCTGGCGGCATTCACGTTCGTCGTCTGGTTCGCCTTCGGCCCCGCGCCCGCGTTCAACCTGGCGCTGCTCAACACCGTCGCCGTCCTGATCATCGCCTGCCCGTGCGCGCTCGGCCTCGCCACGCCCACCTCGATCATGGTCGGGACGGGCAAGGGCGCCGAGGCAGGCGTCCTGTTCCGCAACGCCGAGGCGCTCGAGCGACTCGGCTCGGTCAGGGTCATCGTCCTCGACAAGACCGGCACGCTCACCGAGGGCAAGCCGCGGGTGACCGACGTGGTCCGGGCGCCCGGCGCACCGGGCGAGGACGAGCTCCTTGCCCTCGTCGCGGCCGCGGAGCGCGGGTCCGAGCATCCCCTGGCCGATGCGATCGTGCGCGAGGCCACCGCGACCCGGGCTCTCGACGTTCCGTTCGCCGCCGACTTCCTCGCCACGGCAGGCGGCGGGGTCGCCGCGACGGTCGGTGGACGCCGGGTCCTCGTCGGTCGCCCGGGATACCTCGAGGCCGAAGGGGTCGACGTCTCGGCGCTCGTCGCGAGCGCGGATGCGCTCGCCGCCGACGGCAAGACCCCGGTCTTCGCCGCGATCGACGGTCAGGCGGCGGCGGTCATCGCCATCGCCGACACGCTCAAGGCCGGGTCGATCGAGGCGATGGCCGAGCTGCGCCGGCTGGGAATCGTCGTCACGATGCTGACCGGCGACAACCGCAGGACGGCCGAGGCAATCGCCCGCTCCGCGGGCATCGAGCGCGTG
>JADGQH010000025.1 GCA_017881985.1 Chloroflexota bacterium
GCCGAAGGCGGCGCCTTCGACATCAGCTGGTCGTTCGCGCAGGACGACGGCAGACTCGAGCATCTCCGCGAGCACGTCCTCCCCGGCGAGGAGGTCCCCAGCATCTCGGCCTCCTTCGGTGCCGCGTTCCTCTACGAGAACGAGATGCGGGAGCTCTTCGGGGTCAACGTCACCGGGATCGCGCTCGACCTGAAGGGCCAGCTGTACAAGACCTCGACCATCGTGCCGTTCTCGCCGAGCGCGATCCGCGCACGCCTCGACGCGCTGGGCAAGGACAGCGTGGGCAAGAAGGCATGAAGCGCACCGTCGTCCCGATGGGGCCGCAGCACCCGGTGCTGCCCGAGCCGCTCGTGCTCGACCTCGTCCTCGAGGACGAGAAGGTCGTGGACGCGATCCCAACGATCGGCTACATCCATCGCGGCCTGGAGGCGCTCGTCGAGCGCATCGAGTTCGGTGAGTTCGGCTACGTCGTGGAGCGCATCTGCGGGATCTGCAGCTTCATGCACGGCATGGGCTACGCCGTGGCCATGGAGAAGATCATGGCCGTGGAGGTCCCGGAGCGGGCCAGCTGGCTGCGCCTGATCTGGGCCGAGATGTCGCGCGTCCACAGCCACCTGCTGTGGCTGGGCCTGGGGGCCGACGCGTTCGGCTTCGAGAACCTCTTCATGCACTGCTGGCGGACGCGCGAGCAGGTCCTCGACATCTTTGAGAAGACGACCGGCGGCCGGATCATCTTCTCGGTGAACAAGATCGGCGGCGTGCGCCGCGACATCGAGGACTCCGAGCTCGCCGCGATCGTGGCGACGCTGCAGGAGCTCGGGGCCGGCTTCGCCGAGACGGCTCGCATCTTCGAGACGGACCCCTCCATTCGCCATCGCCTGTCCGGCGTCGGCGTCCTGAGCCGGGAGGACGCCCACGCGGTGGACGCGGTCGGCCCGATGGCCCGCGCGTCCGGCATCGCGCTCGACACGCGGCTCACCGGCACGCACTTCTACGACCGGCTCGATTTCGAGCCGGTCCTCGAGACCGCCGGGGACTGCCTTGCCCGGGTCGTCGTGCGCGTGCGCGAGATCACGCAGTCGATCGACCTCATCCGCCAGGCCGTCGAGCGGATGCCGAAGGGCGACGGTGCCCCGATCGACGTGAAGGTGCGCGGCAACCCGACCGGTGAGACCTTCGAGCGGCTCGAGCAGCCCCGGGGCGAGGTCATCTACTACATCAAGGCCAACGGCACGAAGAACCTGGAGCGGTTTCGGGCACGCACGCCGACCTTCGCGAACATCCCGGCCATGATCAAGCTGGTCAAGGGCTGCGACCTCGCGGACGTGCCGAACATCATCATGACGATCGACCCCTGCATCAGCTGCACGGAGCGCTGAGATGGCCAACCCCTTCAACCTCCCCATGGTCGGCCGCTCGCTGCGCAACCTCGTGTCGCGCCCGGCCACGCGTCGCTATCCCAGCGAGACCCGGCCGCATTTCGCCGGAACCCGCGGGACGATCGAGTTCGACCTGGACACGTGCGTCTTCTGCGGGCTCTGCGTGCGGCGCTGCCCGACCCTCGCGCTGACCTGCTCGCGGGAGGATCGCTTCTTCGCCATCGAGCAGCTCCGCTGCATCGCCTGCGGCGTGTGCGTCGACGCGTGCAACAAGGACAGCCTCCACATGTCGGTGGATGCGCCCCGGGTTCACCTCCACACCGGGGCGGCGCCGGGGGCGCCGCGGCCCGGGCACCAGGAATGGCATCAGCAGCAGCCCGCCGGCAGTCCCCCCGGCCCGGGCGACGCGGCAGGCGGCCCGGCCGTCGCCGCGATCTAAGCGAGGGTAGGGACATGGCAAGCGCGATCACCGACGACTGCATCGGCTGCGGGAACTGCGAGCCCGAGTGCCCATGTGGGGCGATCTCGAAGGCGGGCGAGGTCTACGTCGTCGATCCCCACGTGTGCACGGACTGCGTCACGACGGGTGGCTGCGTGGGCGTGGAGATCTGCCCGACCGAGGCGATCGTCGCCGCAACGACGGCGATGACCGCACTGACGGCGGCCGCGATCTGACCTCGCGCCGCAACTGACCCCGGGGTCGCCCGGGCGAGCCACGCTTTGGCACGTCCTGCCCCGGGTGCCGGGTCCCGCCGCGGGTGCCCCTCCCTTCCCCGGTGCCGTCCCGGCGGCGATGTGACTTTCGGCCCCTCGATCCATGCACCGTTGCGCATGGATCGAATTCCCGCGTGCGGTGCATGATGATGTCGAACATGCCCACCCCGCTCGGGAGTCCCGATGCACACCGTCATTGACACGGCCCAGCTCTCGCCGAACGTGACCCGCCTGGTCATCGAGGCGCCGCGAATCGCGGAGATTCGCCGGCCCGGCCAGTTCGTCATCGTCCACCGCGCTCCCGGCGCCGAGCGGATCCCGCTCACGATCGCGGACGCGGATCCGGAGCGAGGCACGATCACGCTCGTGATCCAGGCCGTCGGCAAGAGCACCGAGGACCTCGTGGCGCTGCGGCCCGGCGACGCGATCGCCGACGTCGCCGGCCCGCTGGGCAAGGCGACGGAGCTGCTCGACCACGGGCGCGCCGTGTGCGTCGGCGGCGGCGTCGGGACGGCGGTCGTGCACCCGATCGCGCTCGGGCTGGCCGCGCTCGGGGTCGAGGTGATCAGCGTCATCGGCGGACGATCGAAGGAATGGGTCATCTTCGAGGATGAGCTCCGCCGCGCCGGCCGGGTCATCACGTGCACGGACGACGGCAGCTACGGGCGCCACGGCTTCGTCACGGACGCGCTCCGCGAGGTGATCGAGGCGGGCGGCGTGGACGCGGTCTACGCGGTCGGCCCGGTCCCGATGATGCGGGCGGTCGCCGAGCTCACCCGGCCGTACGGCGTCCCGACCTTCGCGTCGCTCAACGCGATCATGCTCGACGGGACGGGAATGTGCGGCGGGTGCCGGGTCGCCGTCGGCGGCAAGACGGTCTACGCCTGCGTCGACGGGCCCGAGTTCGACGCCCACCAGGTCGACTTCCGCGAGCTTGCCGATCGGCTGGGCACCTACCGGGACTTCGAGGCGCATGCGCTCGACGTGGCGCGCAAACGCCGGGCCGAGGCGCAGTCGGACTCGGCGGACGTGGCGGACGTGGCGGGCTCGGCGCCGATCCACGCGCCGGATGGCAGCTGCCTGATCCCCGGTCTCGCCACGGCCGCCGAGCGGCAGGAGGCAGCCGCGGTTGCCGGTGAGCCGCGCGCATGACGAACCAGCCGACCCCGGCCCCCGGGACGGGGGGACCGGACGCGGCCCTCGGCGACACGACCTTCACTCCGGCGTTCGACCACCCGCTCTCCCCCAAGGAGCGGATGACGATCGACCGCGGCCACATGCCGGAGCAGGACGCGCTCCTGCGGGCCGCCAACTTCCGCGAGGTGAACCTCGGCTACTCGCAGCAGCTCGCCATGCTCGAAGCAGAGCGCTGCCTCCAGTGCAAGAACCCGGTCTGCATCGAGGGGTGCCCCGTCCGGGTGAACATCCCGCTCTTCATCGAGCGGCTCCGCGTCGGCGACATGGACGGCGCCGCGGCATCGCTGCTCGACGACAACGCCCTGCCCTGCGTGACCGGCCGGGTCTGCCCCCAGGAGATCCAGTGCGAGGGCCGCTGCGTCCGCACGAAGAAGGGCGCGTCGGTCGCCATCGGCTCCCTTGAGCGCTTCGTGGCCGACTGGGCAATGGCGCACCCGGACCGGTCCACGCCTGCCGCCCCCGCGACATCGGGTCGGTCGGTCGCGGTCGTCGGCTCCGGGCCGGCCGGCCTGACCGCCGCCGGCGAGCTCGTGAAGCAGGGCCACGACGTCACGGTGTTCGAGGCGTTCCACGCCGCCGGCGGGGTCCTCATCTATGGGATCCCCGAGTTCCGGCTCCCGAAGGACATCGTCCAGCAGGAGGTGGACCGGCTGGTGGCGTCGGGCGTGAAGATCGAGACGAACGCGATCATCGGACGCACCTACACCCTGCGGGAGCTGCGCGAGCGGTTCGACGCGGTCTTCCTGGCGGTGGGCGCCGGCCTGCCCGTCTTCATGAACGTTCCCGGGGAGAACTTCAAAGGCGTCTACTCCGCGAACGAGTACCTGACGCGCGTCAACCTGATGGGCGCCTGGAACCCTGAATCCGACACGCCGGTGCTCAAGGGCCACCGGGTCGTCGTTGTCGGCGGGGGCAACGTCGCGATGGATTCGGTCCGGACCGCGAAGCGGCTCGGCGCGGACGAGGCGACGATCGTCTACCGGCGCGGCAAGGCCGAGCTCCCCGCCCGGGCCGAGGAGGTCCACCACGCGGAGCAGGAGGGTATCCGCTTCGAGCTGCAGGTCGCGCCGCTCGAGGTGCTGGCCGACGAGAACCGCTGGGTGACCGGCCTGCGCTGCATCCGGATGGAGCTCGGCGAGCCCGACGCGTCCGGCCGGCGCCGCCCGATCCCGATCGAGGGCTCCGAGTTCGTCATCGATTGCGAGATGGTCGTGGTCGCGATCGGGACACGCTCCAATCCGCTGCTGACCGCATCCGAGCCGGACCTCGCGCTGAACCAGGCCGGCTACATCGTCACCGACGAGCATGGAATGTCGTCGCTGCCGGGCGTCTTCGCCGGCGGCGACATCGTCCGCGGCGCGGCGACCGTCATCCTCGCCATGGGCGACGGCAAGCGGGCGGCAGCCTCCGTCGATGCATGGCTGCGCGGCGCCTACCCTCCCGCGGACGAATCGCTCGCCGCAGCGGCGGCTACGGCCGGGACGACCTCAGGAGGCTGACCACCCCGCCGGCGCCCGACGCCGAGCTACAGCCCCCGGGGCCGCGCCGCGTCGAGCTTGTCGGTGATGTAGCGGGTGACCTGGCCGGCCGAGATGCGCTCCTGCGTCATCGCATCGCGGTCGCGGACCGTGACATTGCCGTCCTCGAGCGAGTCCACGTCCACCGTGACGCACCACGGCGTGCCGATCTCGTCCTGGCGGCGGTAGAGCTTGCCGATCGCGGCCGTGTCGTCGTAGACCGCCATCGTCTGCCGCTTGAGGTCGTCCTTGATCCGGTGGCACAGCTCCACGATCTCTGGCCGCTTCTTGAGGAGCGGCAGCACGGCGACCTTGTACGGCGCCAGGTCCGGGTGAATTCCCAGTACGACCCGCTTCTCTCCGCGGACCTCCTCCTCGCGATAGGCGTCGATCAGGAAGGTGAACGCGGCGCGATCCGCACCGGCCGCCGTCTCGACCACCCAGGGGATGAAATGCTCGTCCGTCGCCGGGTCGAAGTACTCCAGGTTCTCGCCGGAGGCCTTCGCGTGGTTGCCCAGGTCCCAGTCGCCGCGATTGTGGATTCCCTCGAGCTCCTTCCAGCCGAATGGGAACCGGTATTCGACGTCGATCGCCTTCTTCGCGTAGTGGGCCAGCTCGTCGGGCGCGTGCTCGCGGAAGCGCAGGCGGGAACGCGTCACGCCGTACGCCTCGTACCAGGCCATGCGCTTCGGAAGCCACTCCTCGAACGCGGTCGCGGCGCCCTCTCTGGGCCGGACGAAGTACTGCATCTCCATCTGCTCGAACTCGCGCATCCGGAAGACGAAGTTGCCCGGGCTGATCTCGTTGCGGAAGCTCTTCCCGATCTGGGCGATCCCGAAGGGGAGCTTCTTGCGGGTCGATTCACGGACGTTCTTGAAGTTGACGTAGCTGCCCTGGGCCGTCTCCGGGCGGAGGTAGACGATGGCCGCCTCGTCCTCGACCGGGCCCATGTAGGTCTTGAACATCAGGTTGAAGCGGCGCGGCGCCGAGAGCTTCCCGCCGTCGGCCGGGCAGGTCAGCTTCAGGCGGTCGACGATCTCCGGGTCCTTGATGTCGGTCTGCGTGAGCTCCTCGGTGCCGGGCAACTCGTCGAGCCGATAGCGCCGCCGGCAGGACGCGCACTCCACGAGGGGATCGCTGAACGACCCGACGTGGCCGGAGGTCACCCATACCTGCGGATGCATGAGGATCCCCGCGTCGACGCCCACAACGTCGTCACGCTCCTGGACCATGGCCCGCCACCAGGCGCGCTTCACATTGTTCTTGAGCTCGACGCCGAGCGGCCCGTAATCCCAGACGGCGTTGATCCCGCCGTAGATCTCCGACGATGGGAAGACGAAGCCGCGGCGCTTCGCCAGGCTCACGATGACGTCGAGGTTCGCGACTGAAGGCGCGACGGCGTTCGGGTCGGGCTGGGGTTCGGTCACGGGATGCAGCTCCACGAGGGGTCCGCGCGTGGCATGCGCGGACGGGAGGACGGTCCCGCGGATCGTACCAGACGCTCGGGTCGCCGCCGGGGCGCAGCACCGCCAGCCGTCACGCCGCCGGGACGCGGCGCCCGGCCGCGGCCAGGATGCGCGACCACGGTTCCGGAGGAACGGCCCGGGGCGGTGACTCGAGGAACGGTGCGGGGCCGGACTCCTACCAGGCGCGAACCCGGGTCGGCCGGATCCGGATCTCCACCGGGTAGTCGACGAGGAAGCTCGCCATCGTCCAGCCGTTCGCCGCCACCTGCGCCGCGTACTTCTCGATGTATGCCGGCGGAACGTCGGCCTCGGCAGCATGCTCTTGGACGACCCGCGCCTCGCCCTCGATCGACACGACATCCCCGCCGTCACCGTCGGAGTCGAGGTTCGCCGCCACGCGCGGGTTCGCCCGGATGTTCGCAGGACGCGGCGTGTCGGCCCGGCTGTACACGAGGATCTCGTCGTCGGTCCACAGGAACCAGACCGGTGAGGCCTGGGGCTGGCCGGCTGCCGTCACGGTCGTCAGCCAGAGGATGAGCGCGTCCCGAAGGCGCCCCGCCGCGCGGGCGCCGGCCGCTGTCGCGAGGTCGATCATCGTGAACGTCCCGACGACGCCGTCGCGGACGCGGCGGGCACGACTCCCGGGTCGCCCGGACGCGCGGCGGACGCGACCGCCGGCTCTGCCGGACGCGAGGCGGACGCAACCGCCCGTTCCCCGTAGCCGGCCTTCACCTCCTCGAGGAATCGGCGCGACCTGACGTCGCGCTCCATCACGTGGCGCACGAACGTTCCCAGCCGATCCTCGACCTCGCGCTCGACCGCGGGTGGCAGGCGCAGGCCGGCGATCGCCTCGACGTCCATGCGCTGGTACGCCTTGAGCACCTTCAGCGCCTCGGTCGAAAGACCGGCGGCCATCGCCGATGGGCCCGGGTGATCGGCGCACAGGACGCCACCGAGCGGAGGAACCCAGCGCACGGCGTCGTCCGGCGCGAGGAGCCGGTCGCACTCGACGCAGCGGTCAACCTCCGGCCGCACGCCCAGCTCGTCGCACAGCCGCATCTCGAACCAGCGGGCGACCCGGGCCGGGGACATCCCGGCGTCGAGCAGCTCGTATGTGCGACGCAGCAGCAGGTAGACCGGCAGGGCCGCATGTCGCTCCTCGAGCGAGCGCTCCGCGAGCTCCGCGCAGTACCACGCCGTCGCGGTCACCTCCAGGCGGTCCCGCAGGCCCAGCCAGGTGTGCTGCATGGTGACCTGCGTGACCACGTCGAACGTGCGTCCGCGGGCCAGCTGGATGCGCAGCTCCGCCAGCGGCTCCAAAGCCCCGCCGATCCGGCTCGTCGGGCGCCGGATCCCCTTCGCGATCGCCTTGATCTTCCCGAGCTCCGGCGTGAGGAGCGTCAGGATCCGGTCCGCCTCGCCGAAGTCGAAGCGCGAAAGGACGATCGCGTCGGTGACGTAGAGGCGACGGCCGGGCACCTCCGCACGGTACCATCCGCCCGATCCGCCAGCACGAAGACCCATCGCCCGAACCAACCGTGTCGCGCCCGACACCCGGACACGTGACGGCCGCAGCAGTCGAGGTTGCTATCATCCTGCCCGTGCCCACCTCTCCCGCTTCCCTCGACCTCCCGGAGCTGATCGGCGCCGTCGAGGACGAGATCCTGCGCCTCGTCGTGGATCGCGATCCGACCACGCACGGGATGTACGAGATGGTCCGATACCACCTCGGCCTCGACGGATCCGGGTCGACGGGCAAGCGGCTGCGGCCGCTCCTGGGGCTCCTCGCCTTCGCCTCGATCACCGGCACCTGGGAGCGCGCCCTGCCGGGCGCGGCGGCCGTGGAGCTGGGCCACAACTTCAGCCTGATCCACGACGACATCGAGGACGGCGACCGCGAGCGGCGCCACCGGGCGACCCTCTGGGCGGTGCACGGCATCCCACAGGCCATCAACACCGGAGACGCCGTCTTCGTGCTCTCGAGGATCGCGCTCCATCGGCTGACTTCGCTCGGGTTCTCCGATTCCACGGTGCTCCGCCTCATGCGGCTCTACGACGACACCTGCCTGGCGCTGTGCGAGGGCCAGTACATCGACATCTGGACGAGCGAGCACGACACCGCGATGACCGTCGACCTCTACTTCGACATGATCGGGCGCAAGACGGCGGCGCTCATCTCGGCGAGCATCGAGGCGGGCGCGCTGCTCGCGACCGAGGACGAAGCCGTGATCACGCGGTACCGCCAGTTCGGCTGGGCCCTGGGCCTCGCCTTCCAGCTCAACGACGACCTCCTGGGGATCTGGGGTCGCGAGCAGGCGACCGGCAAGGAGCCGTCCGACCTCGCGAAGCACAAGAAGACGCTCCCGGTCATCTACGCGCTGGAGCACGCGACGGCGGACGACCGGGCGCGCCTGCTCGGGTTCTACGCGGACCCCGACCCGACCGCGGACGAGATCGCCCAGGCCATGGCGATCGTCGACCGCACCGGCGCCCAGGACTACACGCGCGGGGAGGCGCGCCGGTGGCGCGACCAGGCGATCGCCGAGCTCGATGCAGCAGGCGTCGTCCAGCCGGATGCACGCGAGAAGCTCGAGCAGATCATGCGGAGCGTGATCTCCGCGTGAGCGGGGCGCTCCCGCCGATCGATCCGCCGGCCGTCGAGCGGCCCGACGTCCCCACGTACGGCATCCCCGAGACGATCGAAGGGGCGCTCCCGTGGTCGTGGGCCGAAGGGTGCCTCGCGGCCGCCGAGACCTACTGGGTCGCGACGACCCGCCCCGACGGCCGTCCGCACGCGATGCCGATCTGGGCCGCCTGGTGCGCTGGCCGGCTCTGGTTCGAGGGCGGCCGACTGACCCGGCGGGCACGCAACATCGAGGTGAACCCCGCGATCTCCGTTGGGCTCGAGCTGCCGGGCGACGGCGCGGTCGTGGTGGAGGGAACGTGCGCCCGTCTCGCTGCCCCGCCCGACGGGCTGACCGAGCAGCTGGTCGCGGCGTTCGCGAAGTACGCCCGGCCGCCACGCGGGTACGTCGTCGACCCGGCGAACTGGTCGAGCTCCGACGGCGGGATCTGGACCGTGACGCCTGGGATCGTCTTCGGCTGGTCCAGCTTCCCGGCCGACGCCACGCGCTGGCGGTTCGGCGGGGCCGCGGGCCGGTCGACCCGGTCCTGATCAGCGATCCGTCTCGCTCTCCCCGTCGCTGCCCTCGCCCGGGCGTTCCCGCAGCGCGATGACCTTGCCGGCGCGTCGACCGTCCGTCGTCTCGACAGTCAGGGTCAGCACGCCGACGCGGATCTCGTCGCCCGGCTTCGGGACGCGCCCGATCCGGTGGAACATGAGCCCGCCGAGGGTGTCGTACTCCTCCCGGTCCTCGAGGAGCGCGTCGACGTCGAGGTCGTCCCACAGCTCGCCGAGCTCGTCGACGGAGGCTCGCCCGTCGATCCGGGCCCGGTCGTCGTCGAGCCGGACGACCATCGGCTCCTCCACGTCGTACTCGTCCTGGATCTCGCCGACGATCTCCTCGAGGAGATCCTCGATCGTCACGAGCCCGGCCGTGCCCCCGTACTCGTCGAGGACGACCGCGAGATGCACCTTCCGGCGCTGGAGCTGGCGCAGGAGATCGTCGATCGTGATCGATTCCGGGACGAAGAGCGGCGTGCGCAGGAGTGCCCGAATCGGCGGCGGGTCGGCGGATGCCTCCTTGAGGAATCGCAGGAGATCCTTCGCGTAGAGGATCCCGACGATCTGGTCGATGGACTGCTCCCACACCGGGAGGCGGCTGTGGCCCTCGGCGATGATCCGCTCGACGGCCTCCTCGAACGTCCCGCTGACCTCGAGGCCCACGATGTCGATCCGCGGGACCATGACCTCGTGGACGCGGCGCTCGCCGAGCTCGATGACCGCGTTGATCATCTGCTCCTCCTCGGCCTCGAGGACGCCCTGCTCGCCGCCCCGCTCGACGATCAGCTTGAGCTCCTCGGCGCTGATCTGGGCGTCCGCCGACACCCTCGCCCCGAGCGCCTCGGTCACGGCCCGGGTCAGCCCGGTCAGGAGGCTGATCACGGGGCCCAGCACGTGGGCGATGATCTCGATCGGCTGTGCGAGGGCCAGCGCGAAGCGCTCCGTGTGGGCGAGCGCGAGGGTCTTGGGGACCAGCTCCGCGAAGACGATCGTGAAGAGGGCGATGACGATCGTGACGATGACGAGCGAGATGGCGTGGGCGCCGTCCCGCAGCGCGTCGACCCGCACCAGCAGCCCGGCAAGGCCGTCCGCCAGGCTGACGGCGGCGTACGCGGATGCGAAGAACCCGAGGAGCGTCAGGCCGAGCTGCGAGACGGCCAGGAAGCGACCGGGATTGTCGAGCAGGCCCTGGACACGCCGCGCAGCGCGGCTTCCCTCGTCCACGAGCTGGTCGACCCGGCTGTGCCGGATGGAGACGAGCGCGATCTCCGCGGCGACGAAGAACCCTTCGAGCAGCGTGAGGACGACGATGACGCCGAGCTGGATGAGGAGGTCCATCAGCGTTCGGAGGCCGGCGGCGCATCGGCTACGACGTCGGCGCCTGGCTCGGGCTCGTCCGCGCCGCGTGCTGGGACGCCCGCGTCGGCCCCGGCGCGTGCATCCGCGTCGGCCGCGGGTGCCGGCTCACCGTCGGGCCGCCGGATCTCACGGATCCGCGCCGGCACGCCCACGGCCAGCATCCCGGCGGGGACGTCACGCGTCACGACCGCGCCGGCGCCCGTCTTGGCCCCATCCCCGATCGTGACGGGAGCGCGGAGCATCGTGTCGACGCCCAGGAAGACCCGCTCCCCGATCTCGGTGTGGTGCTTTCGCACGCCGTCGTAGTTGGCGGTGATCGTGCCCGCCCCCACGTTCGTCCCGGCGCCGACGTGTGCATCGCCGAGGTAGCTCATGTGGTGCTGCTTCACGCCCCGCTCGAGCCGGCTGTTCTTCACCTCCGCGAAGTTGCCCAGCTGGACGTCCGGCCCGATGGAGCTGCCCGCCCGGAGGTGGCTGAATGGCCCGATCGTGGTCCCCTCCTCGACCGTCGCCCGTTCCAGGACGCTTGCCCAGACCCGGCAGCGGGAGCCGACGTCGCTATCCTCGATCCGGCTGCCCGCCCCGATGCGGCTCCCCTCCCCGATCCGCGTCCGCCCCAGCAGGATCACGTTCGGCTCCAGCGTCACGTCGCGCGAGAGCTCCACCTCGGCGTCGACGTACGCGGTCGCCGGGTCGTGCATCGTCACGCCCGCCCGGAGCCAGGCCACGTTGATCCGCTCGCGCAGCATCGCGGTCGCCTCGGCGAGCTGGGCGCGATCGTTGATCCCGTCGAGGGTCCCGTCGTCGGGGGCCTCGTAGGCGATCACGGCGCGCCCGTCCGCGACGGCCAGGTCCACCAGCTGCGTCACGTAGTACTCGCCGGTCGCCGGGGACGGCGTCAGGAGCCCGATCGCCGCCCGCAGCCAGCGCGCGTCGAACGCATAGAGCCCGGCGTTGACCTCGCTGACGATCAGCTCGTCCGGCAGGGCATCCTTCGCCTCGACGAGGCGTGCGACCCGTTCGCCGTCCCGTGTCCGGATCACGCGGCCCAGCGCGCCGGGCTCCCATGCCTCGAACGAGACGAGCGCGATCGCGGCGCCGGCCGTGCGGCGCGCATCCAGCACCCCGGTCACGAGGCGAGCGTCGATCAGCGGGATGTCGCCGTTGAGGACGACGATCTCGGCCGCGTCGGGCGGCACGGCCGCGAGCGCGGCCCGGACCGCGTCGCCCGATCCGTCGGGACGTTCCTGGAGCGCGAACGCGACCCCGGCCGGAAACGCGTCGCGGACCGCGGCCGTCGCCGGCGACGTCACCACGACCGGGTCACGTCCCGTGGCCGCGCGGGCCGCGTCCAGGACGTAGGCGAGCATGGGTCGTCCGCAGAGCGGGTGGAGCAGCTTCGGGACGTCCGAACGCATCCGCGTCCCAAGGCCTCCGGCGAGGACGACCGCGATCGTCCCGCCGGCACCAGCCTGAACGGGAAGGTCGGCGGCGTCGGGGAGCGTTTCCCGGGAGGTCATCGGGGGCTCGGCCGGGCTGGGCATCCCGGGGACGCGAGGCGCGCCGGGTCCGAGCGTCTGCCGTCCGGCGTGGGTGGTTCAGTGGGCATCTGGTGTTCCGGGATCGTAGGGGCGGGCCATCGAGGGTGTCAAACGGACGGACGCGCTGGGCGGATCGGGCCGGGCGACGCGGCGGGCGGCCCGAGCCGGCCGCTCAGCCGGCGATCCGCGCGATCGCCTCGATCTCGACGCGGCCGCCCTTCGGCAGCGCGGCGACGGCGACCGTCGAGCGCGCCGGCGGCGGGTCGGTGACGAAGCGCGCGTAGATGCCGTTGACGGTCACGAAGTCGGCCATGTCGGCGAGGAAGATCGTCGTCTTCACCACGTCCGCGAACGAGAGGCCGGCCACCTCGAGAACCGCGGTGAGGTTGCGGAGCGACTGCTCGGCCTGGGCACCGACATCACCCCCGGCGAATTCTCCGGTCGCGGGGTCGAGGCCCAGCTGACCCGAGCAGAAGAGGTAGCCGTCGCTGCGGATGGCCTGGCTGTACGGCCCGATCGCGCCGGGCGCGTGCGGGGTCGAGATCGCGGTGCGCGGCATCAGGTACCTCCATCGTGCGTGGTCGGCGCGAGACGATCCAGCCCGGCGTCGACGGGGCTGCCGGGATCGCCGGCGAGGATTCGGGTGGCGCATACGAAGGGCGGTCGCTCGCCCGCTGCGGGAAGTTCGCCCGCGGCGAGCGCCGCGCGGACGTCGATCGCCGCCGTCTCGGCGGCCGCCATCGAAGGATAGAGGACCCACAGCGTCGGCCCCGACCCGGACTGCCCGACTGGCCGTCCCACGACCCGTCCCAGCGCGCGGCGAAACGGCACGAGCGCCGGGGCAACTGCCGCGGTCGCCGGAGCGAGGTCGTTCGCCACGGCCATGATCCCGGCCCGCTCGACGAAGCGCGCAGCTGTCATGCCCGCGGCAAGCTCGCCTGCGAGGTGGCGCGACGACGCGAGCGCGGCGCCTGGAGCCGGCCGCGCCCCGCCCGCGAATGCGGCGAACACGGCGGCCGTCGACACCCCGGTCCCGGGGGTCACGAGCAGCACGGCCGGTTCCGGGCCGCGTGGCGCCGGCAGCGGCGTCACGCGCTCCCCCCGCCCTTCGACCAGCGCCCAGCCACCCGCCAGGAAGAACGGCACGTCGGAGCCGAGGCTCGACGCGATGGACGCCCGATCGGCAGGGGCGACGGCCCCCGCGACGCCCCATGCCTCGAGGGCGGCGTCGATGGCCGCGGCCGCGTCGCTGCTCCCGCCGCCCAGCCCCGCAGCGACCGGGATCCGCTTCTCGAGCCGCGCCGCGAGCGCCGGAAGGTCGGCGTCGACCCCCCGGGCACGGCACGCCGCCCGCGCCGCGCCGATCGCGCGGAGGACCAGGTTCCGGTCGGGCGGCCCCATGTCGGCCGGTCCCAGCTCGGACGTCGTCGCGCCGGTCACGTGCAGCCGGTCGGCCGGCGCGAAGGCAGGCGCGAGCGCCAGCCGGTCGGCGATCTGCAGCGGGACCATCACCGAGTGGAGCGCGTGGAAGCCGTCCTCGCGCCGGCCGACGACGGCGAGCGTCAGGTTGAGCTTGGCCGGCGCCACGCGAACCACGGGCGTCACGCGACGGAGCGCGTCGGTCATCGAGCCCGGCTCACCCACGGCCGGCGTCGGGACCGGGACCGCCGACGCCACCGGGGTCGAGGCCGGGACCGCCGACGCCACCGGGGTCGAGGCCGGGACCGCCGACGCCACCGGGGTCGGGGGCGTCGGCTTCGCCCGCAGCTTCCCCGTCGTCCGCCGCCGCGGGAGCGGGTTCGTCGTCTTCGGGGATCTCGGCGCGTGCGCCGCGGCGGCCCCGATGGTCCGGCGGGAGCGGGCCGAGAGCGCCGAGCAGGCCGATCCACTCCGCCACCGACAGCGTCTGCGGGCGCCGGTCGCCGGCGATCCCGGAGGCTGCGAGCGCCGCGTCCACCGTCGCCTGGCCCACGGGCAGCTGCCGGCCGAGCACGTTCCGGAGCATCTTGCGACGCTCGCGGAAGCCCGCCTGGACGAGCCGCCAGAGATGATCCTCCATCTCGGCCGGGAGGCGACCCGCGGCGTCGGCCGGCCGCACGTCGAGGGCGAGGATCGCCGACTCGACGGCCGGGGCCGGCTCGAACGCGTCGCGCGGCACGGTGCGGACCAGGGTCGCGGCGGCGTGGTACTGGACGAAGACCGACAGGTAGCTCATCGACCCGGGCCGGGCCGCGACGCGCTCGGCCACCTCCCGCTGGACCATCAGGATGCAGTGCTCGGGGCGCGGCTCCGAGCCGAGCATCCGGTGCAGGATCGGGCTCGTCACGTGGTATGGCAGGTTCGCCACAACGTCGTACGGGGCGGCCAGCAACCGGGGCAGGTCGGCGTCGAGGATGTCGGCCGCGACGAGGCGGAGCGTCCCCGGCGGGTTGGGCTCGGGCGGGCGGGGCCCGTCGGCGGCGGCCTCGATCGCCGGCTCGAATGCCGCCGTGAGGTGCTCCACCATCCCGCGGTCGAGCTCGACCGCGGTCACCGCGGCGCCTGCCTCGAGCAGGCCGCCCGTCAGGATCCCGAGCCCCGGCCCGATCTCGAGGACGGTCCGGCCGGGTGACGCCCCGGACGCGTCGAGGATCGCCTCGAGCACGTCGACGTCCACCAGGAAGTTCTGGCTGAACCGACGCTGTGGCCGCAGGCCGGCAGCCCGCAGCGTTCGCCGGACCGCGGCGGGATTGAGCCGCACGCCGGTCACCTCGCGTCCTCGCCGGGCACGGATACCGGGACGTCGCCCGCGGCGTCACGCTCGGCGGCGAGCGCAGCCTCGTAGGCGCGTGCGGCAGGGCCGCGGCGCGGCGGGCGACGCGTGTCGGGCGTCCCGAACGGACGGACGAGGGGCCACGCCGGCCGCGCCCCGAGGTCGCTGCCTGCGCGTTCCCCGGCCACGAATCGCTGCCAGCCGGCCGCCCCGATCATCGCCCCGTTGTCCGTGCAGAGGTCCGGCGGCGGGATGAAGACGGGCAGGCCGCGCTCGGCGGCGCCGGCGGCGATCCGCTCCCGGAGCGCCACGTTCGAGGCCACCCCGCCGCCGAGCACGAGGGCCCGCGCGGCCGTCTCGTCGGCCGCGCGCAGGGTCTTCGTCGCCAGGACGTCGACGACCGCCTCCTCGAAGCCCCATGCCAGCTCGGCCACGCGGAGTGGATCGAGGCGGCCGCCGGCCTCGGTGCCGGCCCGTGCTCCCGCGGCAAGCTCCGCCTCGACCTGGCGCCGCAGGGCGGTCTTGAGCCCGGAGAAGCTGAAGTCGTACGAGCTGCCCAGCCACGCCCGCGGGAGGACCGCGTCGCGGCGACGTGCGCCGGTCGCGGCGACGGCGATGGCCGGGCCGCCGGGGTAGCCGAGGCCCAGCAGGCGCCCTGCCTTGTCGAACGCCTCGCCTGCCGCGTCGTCGACGGTCTCGCCGAGGAGCCGGTAGGCAAGGTGGTCGCGCATCTCGACGAGGAACGTATGCCCACCGGAGGCGACGAGCGCCACGAGCGGGAAGGGAGGCGCCGGGCGCTCCGGCTCGTCGCGGTCCAGGAGCCACGCTGCGTAGAGGTGCCCCTCGAGGTGGTTCACGCCGACGAGCGGAAGCTGGTGCGCCCATGCCAGCGTCTTCGCGAACGCGATGCCGACCAGGAGCGAGCCGGCGAGGCCGGGGCCGGCGGTGACCGCGATCCCGTCGACCTCGGGGATGGTCACGCCCGCGCTCTCGAGGACGTCGCGCAGCGCGGGCACGATCCAGCGCAGGTGTGCGCGGGCGGCGAGCTCGGGCACGATCCCGCCGGCCGGTGCGTGGAGCGCGATCTGGCTGGCAACGGCCTGGGCCAGGATCCGGCGCCCGCCCGCGACGAGCGCCACCCCGGTCTCGTCGCAGGACGATTCGATCGCGAGGAGCAGGGGTTCGCGGCCGCTCACGAGCCGATCGCCGGCGGCGCGTCCGGCGGCTCCGGGTCTGGCAGCGCGGCGAGCTGGGCGCCGAGCGCCGCGAGGCGCGCCCGCATCCCGGGCGAGAGGAGCGGCTCCGTGGTCATGATCAGCGCGTCTTCGTGATCGTCGCTGTAGTAGCGGGGCCGGATCCCGACCGGCCGGAAGCCGTACTTCTCGTAGAGCCGGCGGGCCGGCAGGTTCGAAAGGCGGACTTCCAGCGTCGCCTCGCGGGCGCCGCGGGCGATCGAGAGGTCCAGCGCTGCGGTGAGCAGGCGCTCCCCGATCCTCCGGCGGCGCCACGCCGGCGCGACCGCGAACGTGGTGATGTGGGCCTCGTCGACCATGAGCCAGATCCCGGCATAGGCGACGACCTCGTGCC
The DNA here is from genome assembly GCA_017881985.1 of Chloroflexota bacterium. Lineage (GTDB taxonomy): Bacteria > Chloroflexota > Limnocylindria > Limnocylindrales > CSP1-4 > CTSoil-043. Next base: position 16,697 of record JADGQH010000025.1, read on the forward strand.
CGGCCCGGACGACGAGGTAGCGTGCCAGCTTGTTCGTCTCCAGCTCCGCCTGATAGGCATGCTCCGGCCAGGGCGTCGTGAAGCTGTCGCGTTCGATCTCCTGCACCGCGGGCAGGTCCACGTGGGTCATCGGCTCGATGACGAGCCTCACGGGCGGGCGGGCGACCACGTCGTCACGATCTCGGCTCCCGCGGCGCCGACCGATCGGGGCTCCCCCACAACGCCCGCAGCACCGCGCGGCAGCGAGACGTACTCGGGAACGACCTCCGCGGGGTCATCGGCTCCGCCAGCGGCGAGCCGCGCCGCGCCCAGCCGAAGGAGCATCCCCGGAAACCGGTCGATGGCGGCCCTGCCGCGCGCGACGGCCGCTTCCGGCGCGCGCACGGCGAGGTCAACCGCGACCGGCACCGCGCCGGGCGCAAGATCGAGCACGTCATCGCCGATGACGAGCCGCGTCCCGGCCAGCGTGACGACGTAGCGTCCCGTGGGGCCGGCCGGCATCAGGACGAGCAGGCGTGCCGGGTCGGTCGACGGATCGGCGTCGGCGGCGGCAGCGAGCAGCGTGGCGCCACTCCCGATGGCGACCAGCGGCCGGCCGAACGCGACGGCGAGTGCCTTCGCCGTTGCGATCCCGACGCGAAGCCCCGTGAAGGCGCCGGGGCCCGTCCCGACGACGATGCCGGAGAGGCTCGCGAGCGCCGCTCGATCCAGGCCACGACCCTCGAGGAACGCGTCGAGACGCGGCAGCAGCTCCTCGACGTGTCGATGGTCCGCCTCCCACGTGTCGGCCGCGAGCAGCGTTCCGTCCGACCGCCCGAGGGCGAGCACGGTTCGGGAGGTCGACGTGTCGATCGCCAGCAGCAGCCCGCCTTCGCTCACGACGGTCATGCCAGGGCCTCGAGCAGCAGCGCGTGGCGGACGTCGGTCGCGCGGCAGACGAGCGTTCGCGGGTCGTCGCCGGACCCGTCGAGCCGGATCTCGAGACGGCCGACCGGCAGCGCGGCAGACAGGCGCTCGGCCCATTCGACGACGGTGACCCCCGCGGCACGCCGCTCGTCGAGCAGCCCCGCGCCGAGCGCGTCCTCGGGACCGGCAAGACGATAGCCGTCGAGGTGGAACAGCGGCACGCGACCCTCGTGCTCCGCGACGAGGATGAAGGTCGGCGAGCTGACCGGGCCCACCACGCCGAGGCCGCGTGCGATCCCGCGGGCAAGCTCGGTCTTGCCTGCGCCCAGCGGCCCGCTGAGCGCGATCACATCACCCGCCACGGCGGCCTTCCCGAGGCGCTCCCCGAGGGCGCGCGTCGCGGCGGGGTCGGGCGCGAGCAGCCGAATCGGGAGCTGGGCACCGGTCATCCGCAGAGCCTACCCGTTGGCGGCGTGGACGGCGAACCGCTCCAGCTCTCCGATCGGGATCGCGACCGTCCGGCCGTCATCGAGCCAGATGAGGCCCGTCTCCGCGGTGATCCCGCTCCGGATGCGGCGGAGCCCGCCCGGCCCCAGCCAGCGGCCTTCGAGGCCCGTCTCGGGGCCACCCCGTACGACGACGCGATCGGGCAGCGGCTCGGGCAGCGTGAGATCCTCCGGGAGGAGCAGCAACGGCGGGTCGCCGACGAGCCCGACGAGCGCGCCGGCGGCCGCCTCGAGCACGGACCGAACGGCCGCGGGAAACGCGCGGCGGAGGTAGCCGCCGAACACGAGCACACCGAAGGGCGCCAGGCGGTGGAGGCCGGCCTGCTGGCGGGCGGCCGACGCGACGAGGTCACGCCGATCGCGCTCGGCGAGCGAGCCCACGATGGCGCCATGAATCCCCATCGCCCGTGCCCGCGCGAGCGCCTCCGCGTCCACGCGTCCGGGCAGGACCACCACCGCCCCGGCGAGGGCCACGTCGAGCGCCAGGCGTGGATCGGAGTCCTCCGGAAGGATCACGAGCCGGCCCGAATGGGGCTCCCCGAGCAGCTCGGTCGCGGCGAGCCCCGGGCCCTGGACCTCGAGCACCAGCGCGACGCCCGGCTCCACCTCGAGGATCCGGCCCTCGCCGGGCGCAAGGAGGCGGTCGGGGTGTGGGCCGGTCGCCAGCCGCCGCCGGCCGCCGTGCTCGAAGAGCAGCTCGCCGGAGGGCGCGCCGGGATGGCGGCCGGGACGCGCATGCTCACCGGGCAGCCAGGTGCCGGGCAACGGGATGCCCTGGTCGGCACCGTCCCGCGGCGCGACGGCCTCGACCAGCCGGGCGTCGCGGATCCGCTCGGCCAGCACGTCGCCGACGTGAACCTCGTCGCCGACGACGGCGATCACCCGGTCGCCGGGCTGCAGCTCAAGCCGAATCTGCGGCCGCTCCACGATGAACGTCCGGGCCGGGACCAGGTCGAGCGTGTCGGTCATGAATCGCGCTCCGGCCAGAGCGCCCGCTCCCACGTCCCCAGCAGCTCGCGTCGACGGTCGGGGCGCTCGGGGAGTCGGAGTGGGATGTCCCGGAGGTCGAGCAGCAACCCGGCGAGGCCGCCGCTCACCGCGACCCGGAAGTGGCGGCCGCGGGGACCCAGCTCCGGCGTTCCGCGGAATGCCAGCTCGGCCGTGCCGCGAGCCCCGGGGGGCAGGTCAACGAGCGTCAGGCCCCCGGCGACCAGGTCGATCTCCGATCGTCCACCGGCGGTCTCGAGGAAGAGCTGGCCGGCGGGCCGGTTCGGCCGCAGGCCACGCGGCGTGACGATGGTCCCGACGGGGAGCAGGAGGTCCGGCGCGAGATCGGCGACGACGGCGTCGCGCTCCGCGTCGTCCTCGATCGTGCCGATCGGCCCCAG